>JAFPCP010000004.1 GCA_017423825.1 Clostridia bacterium
GTCTTCGGATAAAAGATAACCCACCAACTGGTTGATAGGATTATACCCTTTTTCGCGCAAGGCGTCGTACACGGTGGTTAAGATAACCTTCATAGCCTGTTCCTTGTCGTCGCCTAAGGAAAATGTCATAGTCCGGTCTAACACAAACAGTCCCTCCATTCAATCCAAAAGATAATAACAAGTGTATTATAACGCACTTTTAAGAATTTTACAAGGGTTAACTGCGAAGAATACAATCATTTTCTTGCAGTTTTTCAAAAATTTTATTCAGAACGGGGTCGATATCTTCATCGGAAAGGGTGCGATCAACCATGCGGAACTTCAAGCTATATGCCACACTCTTTTTTCCGTCTTGGATTTGTGCGCCTTCGTATACATCGAACAGCTCGACGGTTTCCAGCACTTTGCCGCCGGCTTGACGGATGATTTTTTCAATCGAAGCTACCGGCATTGCTTTATCACACAGCAAGGCGAGGTCGCGCTCTACCGCAGGATAGCGAGGAAGGGCTTGGTACAGAATGCGCGGCTGTTCCAAGGTCAGCAACGTATTCAGCTGGACTTCCGCCACGTACACGCGGGTGTTGATTTCATATGTGTTGCACACGTTCGGGTGCACTTCGCCAAAAGTGGCCAAGGTTTTTTCGTTATAGCAGGCAACCGCTTGGCGGCCCGGATGCAAATAAGGTTCGCTTGAAACGGCGTAATCAGCCTGTATGCCGAAGGTGGCCAGCAAGCTTTCTAAAATGCCTTTCATGGTGAAGAAATCCTCTTCTGCGCCGTACATACCCAACACCAAAGCGGGAATCTCTTGGGGTTGCCGGGTGATAGGCAGAGCGTCGGGGATGAAAACTTTCCCCACTTCAAACAAACGGGCAGCCGGAATTTTGCGGTTATAGTTGGTGGCTAACACAGTTAACATGCTCGTGAGCAGCTGTGTGCGCATGGTGGAATAATCTTCTCCAAGCGGATTCAACAGAGTCACAGCCTGACGACGGGAATCGTCCGGACGCAAACACAGGGTGTCAACGGCTTTGCTGTTAATGAAAGAATAGGTGGAAATTTCCCGCATTTGTCGGGCGATCAATCCTCTTTTTATGCGGTCGGTTATAATGCGCTCCGGCAACTTGCGTCCACGCAGAATATCTCCGCGAATGGGCGTGGCCACAATGTGTTCGCAGCCGTAAATGCGCATGACTTCTTCTGCTAAATCTGCACAGCCCTCAATGTCGTCGCGATGGAAGGGGATGGTGCAAGTGAGCACACCGTCGCTTATTGTCGTCTCAATATCCAAACGATTCAGGATTTCCACGATGGTGTCGAACGACACCTCTATGCCTAATAGGTCGTTAATTTTGTGTGCCGGTACCTGCAATATGCGGGGGCTGGGTAAGCCCTCGTTTTGGTCGATAACGCCGGAAATAATATCGCCTGCATCCAACTCGTCGATTAATTGCAGAGCGCGTTCCATGGCAAAATCCACGCCCATTACGTCCAAACCACGCTCATATCGTGCGCTGGATTCGGTGCGCATACCCAAAGCGCGGGTGGTGCGGCGAATACAATCTCTGCGGAATTTTGCAGACTCTAAGAACAAATCTTGGGTGGTGTCTTTGATTTCGCTATGCAATCCGCCCATGATACCTGCCAAACATGAAGGCCCTTTTTGGTCGGCAATAACCAGCATTTCAGGTGTCAAGGTGTGAGCCTTGCCATCTAACGTGGTGATGCATTCGCCTTCTGTAGCGCGGCGCACGATGATTTGTTGCCCCTGAATGTCTTGATAATCAAAGGCGTGCATAGGATGACCGGTTTCCAGCATAACGAAGTTGGTGATATCCACGATGTTGTTGATGGGGCGCATGCCGGCCGCGCGCAAACATTGTTTCATCCAATCGGGCGATTCTTTGATGCGTAGATTTTTCACCATACGACCGATGTAACGCGGACACAAATCATAATCCTTCACATCAATGGAGATATACTCGTTTACATTTCCACCTTTTTCGGTGTAAGTGGGGGTGGGGGGGTTGAATGCTTTGCCGAGCACCACAGCCGCCTCGCGCGCTACACCTAAAACGCTGTTGCAATCGGGGCGATTGGCGGTAATTTTGAAGTCGATGATATAATCATCCAGGTGCAACACATCCCGCATATCTGTACCGGCGGAATAATCATTCGGCAAAATCATAATACCGTTTACGTCGCAGCCGGGGAAATCGCCTGCTTTGAGGCCCAATTCTTCCCCTGAACAGAGCATGCCGTTGGAAGGCAAACCGCGCAGTTTGCCTTTGGTGATGTGGGTGCCGTCCGGCAAATAGGAGTTGTGTAACGCCGCCGGAACATACGCTCCCTCAAACACGTTTTGCGCACCGGTGATGATTTGTATCGGCGCTTCGCCGCCAACATCCACTTGACATATCAGCAGATGGTCGGAATCGGGGTGGTCTTCTATCTTCTGGATGTGTCCCACCACGACGTTTTTCATCGTTTGGGAGAGGTCTTGTATATCCTCAACCTCAAAACCGCTGCGAATCATCTTGTCGCATAATTCGTCTACCGGAACGTCGATGTCCACATATCGTTTCAGCCAACTTAAAGAAATATACATGTTCACTACCTCCTTTTAGCGGTCA
>JAFPCP010000021.1 GCA_017423825.1 Clostridia bacterium
CCTGCGGTTGTCTTTTTTTCTTTTCTATATGTTATATCTGGAAGTGAGAAAAAATACATACGTGTTAAAAAATTGTTCGATTTTTTATCTGCAATAGCTGGATTATCAATGGTTGCTTATGCTATCTACAATACCATTAAGGCTCCTTTGGTTTTCTTTAATTCAGAAACGATAAAATCATTTTTATTGCCAATAATTTTATTGTTTTTAAACCTTCCTGTTGTGTATGCTTTGGCATTGTACAATATGTACGAGCAGATTTGTATACGGCTAAAAGGCAAAAAAATAGAACAAATCAAGATGAAACTGCGTTTGTTTTTGTTTTGCGGAATAAATCTGTACAAAGTTACGGCGGTAAGGCAAAGTTTATCACAAACGGTTATGATAAGTTTAACAGAAAAAGATTTGAAAGCTAATTTGGACAAGCTTGAAGATAGGCTGTTACTGAGAATAGGAGATAATTATATGAAACGTTCAAAATTCTATATCATTACATTTATAATAGGGATTATTATAAGTGCGGTTGGGGTTGTTCTGTTAAACACAGATGCAACAGCCAAAGAGATATTGACTTTGAATTTTAAGATAGATATTCCCAATATTAAAGAACTGTCAACATATATTCTTTGCACTATAATGGTATTTTGCCTCTTTGCATTGATCCTTGCTATTGGGTTCGGAAAAAGAAAGTATGAAGAAATTTCTCAGGTTAAAAAGTTTGTGATGTTAGAGTTACTTACAGCCGTTAACCGACAAAAAACACAACTTCAGGATTTTATTCCAACAGATTCACCGGAGGATCTTTACATATGCTATATCGTAAATGCGTATGAAATTAAAAAGGCATGTGATAAAGTACTGTCTGCTTACGAAAATGTTTTAAAAACATGGGAAAAAGAAAGTATTGAACAATTGCAGTTGTATTCAACTGCGGTAGTTGGAGATATAGGCATAGATACCGAACATTTTACTGAATACAATGTAACGAGTTTTGCTAAATACTATAATGAAAAGGTTAAGAGCGCACCTCAAAGTGATAAGTTTAATAGCTTTATAAGTATCCTCGAAACAGATATTAAAAAATACGCCGATAAAGTAAAGCTTGTAGCAGATGACTTTAAAGCATTCTTTTGATTCTATATTATTCATAGTTAAAATGCCGTCCGTTTGGGCGGCATTTTTGTATTAATTAAGTTTTCTTGAAACTCGTATTTTTTGTTCCTTATATTATCTCAAAACAAAAATCGCCCAAATATTGTAAAATAATATTGGGCACAGGAGGTAATATTATGGGAAATATTTATGGTTATGTGAGAGTATCGAGTATCGATCAAAACGAAGACAGGCAACTTATTATTATGGAAGAAAATAATGTGCCGACTAATAATATTTATATTGATAAGCAGTCGGGCAAGGATTTTGAGCGGCCGCAGTATAAGAAACTCGTCAAGAAATTAAAAGAAGGAGATTTACTCTACATACTTAGCATTGACCGCTTGGGTCGCAATTACGAAGATATTCAAAAGCAGTGGCGAATACTCACGAAAGATATTGGAATAGATATCTGTGTTATTGATATGCCATTGCTTGACACGAGAAACGGAAAAGACTTAATGGGGACATTTATTGCTGACCTCGTTTTACAGATACTTTCTTTTGTGGCGCAAAGCGAACGCGAAAATATAAAGAAACGACAAGCGCAAGGCATTGCCGCAGCAAAAGCAAGGGGTGTTAAGTTTGGCAGACCGGAATCTCCAGTTCCGATTGAATTTGATGAATTAATAAATAAGTGGGAGAAAAAGCAATTATCCCTTAAGCAAGTATTAGCAATTTGTAATATGAGTGAAGCTACATTTTATCGTCGCTTGCGTGAGCACAGAATACTGAGAAATAAATAAAATGACTCTCAAAAGGTGTACCTTTTGAGAGTCATTTTATTCTATGGTATTTTATCATAAATGAAAAGAAAATGCAAGTACTTTTAAGAAAAAATCGAATTTTTGGAGATATTTATTTAATGATACCTGAAAAGCAATTCCTTACCCGGTAAGAACGGCCATTATCAAAAAGTACACCATTTGATAATAGTCGTTTTGTCGCAAAAATAGCCCTATATTAACGGGGAAATCAGGAGTTGTTGAATTTTGTGCTTTTTTATTGTGTTACCACGCGGACATCCTAAAACTTGTAACAAATGTAAAAACAAAAACTAATAAGGAGAAAAAATTATGAAGAGACATTTTTCTAAAATCTTTGCAATGCTTTTAGTATTATCAATGCTCTTAACACAGCTTATAATACCTGCATCTGCATTAGAAGCAACGAAATGTGAATGCGATCCTGCGACACGCACAGGAACCGTAACAGGCGAAGTTGCTCCTACATGCGCAAACTTTGGATACAAAGTATATGAATGTGACGAATGCCACGGAACATATGCTGAACTTACCGCTGTGCCTACAGGTGCACATGATTACGTAAATCATGATGCTCAGGCTCCCACCTGTACTGAAATTGGTTGGGATGCTTACAGAACCTGTAACACATGTGATTTAAACGAATATGTGGAAATTCCTGCTACAGGACATTCTCACGATGCAGTAGTAACCAATCCTACCTGTACCGAGCAAGGTTATACCACCCACACTTGCCCCGATTGTGCTGATACTTATGTAGATACATATGTAGATGCATTAGGTCATACCGCAAGCAGTGAGGTTGAAGAAAACCGTGTTGAGGCTGATTGTGAAAACAATGGCTCATATGACACTGTTATCTACTGCGCTGTATGTGGAGAGGAATTTGTTCGTGCTTCACACACAATTACTGCTACAGGCCACGACTACCAAGAGACTGGCAGACAGGATGCTACTTGTGTTGTAGACGGCTACATCGATTACGAGTGTACTGTATGTCACGAAACCAAGATAGAAACAATCGCGTGTGTTGGACATCACGATTATGACAAGCAGGTAATCGGCGCTACTTGTGAAGACGCCGAAACTGTAAGATATACTTGTAAGGTATGTTCCTTCACTTTCGATGAGGCTGTTGGAGAACCTCTTCAACACGTTCACGGAGATGCTGTTAAGGAAAACATTATTGCCGCTGATTGCGTAAACCCTGGTTCTTATGATTCCGTTATTTACTGCGATGTATGTGATGCAGAACTCAGCCGTGAAAATGTTGTAGTTGATCCTCTTGGTCACACCGAAACAACTGATAGCGCTATTGCTCCCACTTGTACTGAAACCGGTCTTACCGAAGGTAAGCATTGCTCTGTATGTGATACTATTATTGAGGCTCAGCAGGTAGTAGATGCTCTTGGACACGACTACGTTCCTACTGTAACTGCTCCTACTTGTTCTGCACAAGGTTACACTACCCACGATTGCTCACGTTGCGACGATTCATACGTTGACAGCTATGTTGATCCCAATCCTCTTTCTCATAGAGGCGTAATTACTAAAGACGAAGTTAAGGCAACCTGTACCGAAACAGGTCTTACCTTCCAAATCGAATGCGGCGATTGCCACATTGTTTTAGCAGCACAAAAGACAACTCCGATTGATCCTGATAATCATAATTATATAGATATAGTTACTGAAGCTACTTGTTTAGATGCTGGCTTTACTACTCACACTTGTTCGCGTTGTGATGATACATATGAGGACGCTTTTGTAGATGCTTTAGGTCATGAAGAAGTTGCGCACGAAGCTAAGGCTGCAACTTGTACTGAAATTGGTTTCGTCGGTAAATAAAACTGCTCAAGCGGTGGTGCTACCGTCCATTAAGGGAAATATCCGTCTCTTATGGGAATCGCATACGAAGTTTCCGGGATTTAATCGGTAATGAAAATCCCCGCCGAACGAGCCCTTAGTCTCGGCCAGGCTGAAATGCCTTGCACTCGGCGTAGCGTCAGTAAATAATACAAGGTTATTTACACTCTTGAACTACAAGAGAACACGCACGGAAAATCTATTAATCTTGCGTTAAAGTGTAAATAGATTAAGCCAAGTACTAACCTTATTTTACAGCAGAATACAAGAACAGAATTTTCTTTTCATTCCATAAAAAAGGATTGTGCTGACCGTCCGTTCGAGAGTACTTTAATTTCGAGTTTGGGTCAGCACAATCTATAAAAGCAATTTTTGATGCTCAACGGTTTGAGATGATATATGACTTTCATTTGCAAATGAGCAGAAAAATTTTCGTACACAAAATTATTTTCGTCAGAAAAAACCTAGATATTTTATTGACGAAAATACCCTATAATTTATATTTTTCGTACACAGCTTTTTACGCAAGGCTTGCAATGAAAAAGTATATATGCTTGTTACTGGTTTTAGCGCTTTCCTTGTTTTTTGGTGCCTGTACAGGTTCAGAGGTAGAGGTGAACAAGGATGATACAACTCTATCCGCAAATAAAACCACCACATCATATGAAGAGGCGCCCAAGACAACTACACCTTCTCATTCTAAATGGTATTTGCCTAATTGTTCTCAACAGCAGATGTTTGATTATTTTGAAGAAATTGTTCTTCATATGGAATACAGCACAGGTAATAGTGCCGTTGTGCAAAAATGGAATGGACCGCTTCGCTATCGTATAAATGGCACCGCCACTAAAAAGGATCTTGAGGTGTTAACAGATTTGTTTGCACAGCTCAATAAGGTTGCCGGATTCCCCGGAATCTATGCCGCCGATGGCGAGCAGGAGAATTTGACCATCAGCTTTTTAGGGCCGGAGGATTTCAATACCTCTTTTTCTGCGTGCATTAACGGCGAAGATGCCTATGGAGCGACAGAGTTTTGGTATTATGATGACACCAACGAGATTTACACGGCAAGGATAGGGTACCGCACAGATGTTGACCAAACTACTCGTGTATCAATATTAATTGAAGAAATTATTAATACGCTTGGCATCAGCGATACCGTGCTGCGAGAGGACAGCATTGTTTATCAATATTCAAATGATAACACGGCCCTTAGTGATGTAGACTGGGTAATTTTGAAACTGCTTTATGACCCCCAAATTAAATGTGGCATGAACACGGACAGCTGTAGAGATATTGTCAAAAAATTATATTATTAATATTTGCCCGGTTGGTTATGAACAACTGCATCAGCCAAGAACCTCGACACGCAAACACGTGCTGAGGTTCTTCTTTTTATAGTGTGTGCGTGATGCCGAGATTCGAAAAGGCATCAGCCTTTTCCGGGTTTTGTGCAAGCAAAGAGTGGGACAAGCACCATCACGGCGCAACCCCGGGGTTCAAGACCCTGTCATCTCGCCCAAAAGCCACCTGCACCCGATACGGTTTGAAGGTAAAAAGTAATATAGCCCAAAAACAAAACACTACCCGAATTTCGGGTAGTGTTTTGTTAGATGCAGGGGGTTAAAAAACGACTATATATTTTGCAAAGGGCAAAACAATCATAAATTATTCATAAAGTTCTCTTTGTTTTCTTTGGCAGTGGTGGTGGGGCGACCTAAATCGTCGCGGGCACCGATTGAGCACTTGACCTCGATAAGGGTGAGCTCGGTTGCGTTTTTAGCCTTATGGAGCTCTTTGTCCAAAGCCTCGAAACTATCAACACTTACTGCGTAAGGGTAGCCACAGCCTTCGGCAATTTTGATTATGTCAATCTTTTCGGCAACTGTGGGCATACCGCCAACGGTTTCGTGCGCCCCGTTGTTAATAACAATGTGCACTAAGTTTTGGGGCTTATTTGCACCAACAAGTGCCATTGCTCCCATGTGCATAAGCAGTGCGCCGTCGCCGTCAATACACCAAATTTTCTTTTCAGGCTTATAGGTCGCAACGGCATAAGCAATGGAGGAACTATGCCCCATTGAGCCAACTGTAAGGAAATCGTGTCCGTGGTGCTGGCCATTGGCTTCGCGAATTTCAAAAAGTTCGCGAGAAGCCTTGCCGGTGGTAGAAACTATGGCGTCCTCACCACTGTAATTTACTATGTGGCGGATGATTTCCTCCCGTACCATAGCGTTATGATTTTCGTATTTGACCTTTTTCTCGGCTTCCAAAGCCCCCTTGCGTACAACAAAGGCTACCTGTTTGCCGCGGTCTAAAAGTGGCTGCCAGGCATCTAACTGTGCCTCCACCTCGGCCTCGGTTGTGTCTTTAGAGATTATAAAGGTTTTGACATCCATATCCTCTAAAAGCTTAACTGTAACCTCACCCTGATAGATGTGCTGAGGCTCATCGTGAATGCCGGGTTCACCGCGCCAACCCACTATAAAAACGCAAGGAATGCCGTAAACCTTATCGTTCATTAAAGAGGCCAGAGGGTTTATAATGTTACCCTCGCCACTGTTTTGCATATAAACCACAGGAACTTTTTTGGTGGCAAGGTGGTAGCCGGCTGCCAATGCAACCGCATTCCCCTCGTTAGGTGCGATAATATGATTCTTGCCTACGCCATACTCCGAAATCAAATAATCACAAAGTGGTTTAAGTTGTGAATCGGGAACACCGGAGAAAAAATCAAATCTTTTTAAGAAATCCAGCTTCATATGTTGTCTCCTATTCTGTGATTTTGGTATAAAGTGTATAAAGAGTTTCTCGGTCCAACTCTACCGGATTGTTTTTAAGTCGCACAGGGTTTACCGATGCCGCCAAAACATCCAACTCGTCATCCGTGGCGGTAGGGGCTTCTATACCCATTTCGGCAAGCATGTCTTTGAAGAATACCACGGCAGCTTCGGGGGATTCACAACCTAAGGCTTCCGCTATCGATTCATACACTTTGAGTAAATGTTCTTCACCTCGCGGGTCAATACATTTCTGCGGATTTTGAATCATATAATCCCAGATATGGGGCAGTCCAATGGCAACGGCATGACCGTGAGGCAAAGAGAAAAGCGAGGTCATTTTATAGCTTAAAGCGTGGGCGGCGGTGGTTTGAGTAATATTTATTGCTCTGCCCGCGAAATTAGAGGCAAGCAACATATCCTGCAAAACACTATCCTTGTTTTCAAAGATATATGCCCTGTAGTTTTTAATAATGGTTTTAACCGCCATTTCGGAATACCCAAAGCTCTCCTCTGTGGAATTAACTGACCACCAGGATTCAATACCCTGACAAAGTGCATCCAAAAGGGTGCATTTTCTTTGGTATAGAGGCAGAGTTTTCAAAACGGCACTGTCTAGTATAGCATAATTCGGCACAATACTGTCATGGGTTACAGATTGCTTCTGTTCACCGTAATAAATAACGGCATATCTTGTGGACTCACTTCCGGTGCCGGCGGTTGTGGGTAGGGCGATCAAGGGAATCTCACTGTCAAAAAACGTCTGCTTTAAGTAATTTTCACCCGGTGTCATTTTGGCGAAGAGCTTAATACACTTAGCAACATCTATGCTGCTGCCGCCACCCACAGCAACGATTGCATCACAATCCGAGCTTCTCAAAAGTTCGACACCCTTAACAACGTCCTCATAAAGTGGGTTGACTGAAAAATCGCTAAATTTAATATGCGGCATGAAAATACCTGCAAAGTAATCCTTTATGGGGAGAAAATCAAAAGCACCGTCGCATACAAGCATAAATTTTTTAGAACCTATACTCTGCAAAATTTCGCCTATTTTTCGGTGGGAATTTACACCCGTGATAATCCGTTGCATGTATCTTAGTCCTCCGGAATAAGAGTAATGATTTCCTTAATACTCATACACATATCGTCGGCTTCCTTGGCTCTGTGGTTTTCAAGGATTGTTTGAGCCGCCTTTTGCATGGCAGGGAATCCGCTTCTGGTGAGTTGGTTGGCATAAATAACGACGTTTACGCCGCGAGCCTTAAATTCCTCCTCGGTAACCGTGTTGAAAGAAGTGGGTACAACAACGATGGGAGTGGTTGTATCCTTGGCTCTGAACTTTTCAACAAACTCGAATATCTCGGCGGGGTCTTTCTTTCGGGAGTGTATCATAATAGCATCGGCGCCTGCGCCTGCAAAAGCAAAGGCACGCTCTAATGCATCCTCCATACCTCTTTCAAGAATAAGGCTCTCAATACGAGCACAAATCATAAACTCAGAGGTTTTCTGTGCGTTCTTACCCGCCTTGATTTTCTCGCAGAAGTTTTCAATAGAATCTTGAGTCTGCTCAACCTCCGTGCCGAAAAGGGAGTTCTTTTTAAGGCCGGTTTTATCCTCGATAATGACCATCGAAACGCCCATTCTTTCAAGGCTCTTAACGGTGTAAACAAAATGCTCGGTAAGGCCGCCGGTATCGCCGTCGAAGATGATGGGCTTTGTTGTAACTTCCATAATATCGTCGATGGTTCTGAAACGGGAGGTCATATCAACAAGCTCAATGTCGGGTTTGCCCTTGGCGGTACTGTCGCAAAGGCTGGAAACCCACATGGCGTCGAACTGATAGGTTTTACCTTCTTGCAACACGGTGGTGTTTTCGGCAATGAGCCCGGTTATTCCGCTGTGTGCCTCTAATGCTGAAACACAGCCCTTTAAGTCAATAAGCTTTCTTAATCTGCCGCGGCGAACGTCCGGCATCGAAAGACGCATTCTTGAACGCTTGTCAAGTTCTATAAACTCTTCACCGTTGGAGTAGGGGAATTCAACAAGCTTGCCGCCATATTCGGCCAATATGCTTGTTACCTCGTCACGAATGGTTTTCTGGAAACCGGTTTTCCAATCATCACCGTGAACAACGTAGGTGGGTTTGAGTTTCCTCAAGTTTTCGGAATAGCTCAAATCCTTCTGCTCAATAACTTTATAAACACCGTTAATATTCTCAAAAATGGTTTTTCTCTGATTATAGGCAACGAGCGGAAAGCGCTTGTAGCTAGAAATCGCCTCGTCTGACAATACGCCGATAATAAGTTTCCCAAGTCTTGCGGCCTTATTTATAATGGAAATGTGTCCGCCGTGAATAACATCGGTAGAGAAACACATATAAACCGTTCTGTTGTTAAGCTCGGCAAGCTTGGACGAAACAATAGCCAAATCGTCCTGCGTATCAATTTCAGAGCAGAGTCTATCCGTAACATCAAGGGACTTGATAATAAGCTTATCGGTAATCTCGTTAAGAGCGTTCTCGGCATAGCACTTTCTGTTGTCGCTTTCACAGAATTGAACAATATTGTCAAGCCAAATTTTCCAATCGGCTTTGTTTAATTTGTAAACCGGCTGGCAGGCAACAGCATCGGTAAAAAATTCAATGCCAACCTTTTTAATCTCGCCGTCCTTAACAACTGCCTTGAAATCTTTATCAGGCAAGGGCAAGGTGGAGCTGATGGTCATACAACTGTCGACACTATTAACTACATCCTCTAAAACGGAGGCCTCAAACACCAAATCGCCGTGAAGCATAACGATATCGTCGTCAAGAAACTCTCTTGCGCAGTAAATGGAGTAAATGTAGTTGGTTTGATCGTAAATGGGGTTTTTTACAAATGTGATGTGCAAATCAAGTTCGAGTGAATTGCAGTAGTTGACAAGAACATCGTCGAAATAACCGGTGGTCATAACTACTTCTCTGACGCCTACATCAGCAAGCAGTTTTAACTACCTGGATAAAATTGTTTCGGTTTTGGAAATTTCCGTCATACATTTAGGGTGTTCGCTTGTAAGAACGCCCATTCTGTGGCCGAGGCCGGAGTTAAGAATCAATGCTTTCATGTGTGTATCACTCCTATTAAAAATTTGTGCTTTCATTTTTATTTGCAACAAAGCCAGTGTAATGGAAAGCAACCAAATTGGTCAACAATAAAGTGGATTTATTATCAAAAAAGGATTGAAAATCACGTAATGTTGATATACAATAAACATATAGCAACAAAAAGGATGAGATTTTGTATCAATAGGTGCAAACATTAAAAAGAAAATTTGAGCTAAGAATGTCCCGGTAAGAGTTCGCAAACGAAGTAGGATAAGGCCTATTTTAATACATTACCCATAAACTGAAAATGAAACTATTTTCGAGAGAAGAAGTTGGCGTATGAGCCTTATACTTTGAATAGTGAATATGGAACGGGTATGTAGTATGCACAATCAAATAAGGAGTGTTAATGATGGAAAAATACGCATGGAAAGCACAAATCAAAGAAGGCAGTTTAAGTGAATACTGTAAAAGACATGATGAAATCTGGCCGGAAATGGTAACGGTTTTGAAGGCGGCCGGCATTAAAAATTACACCATCTGGAATGTTGGCAATGACCTTTTTGGTTATTACGAATGCGAACACGGTATGGCGTACGCCACAAAGGTTCAGAGTGAAAGCCCTGTTGTGAAAAAGTGGGATGAATATATGAAGGACATTTTAATTATGCCAATGGACCCCATTACCAAAGCACAGCCCCTGTTAAAGAAAGTTTTTGAACTGGATTAATAGAAAGCAAAGATTTTCACAAACAAAATCCGTCCCCTGTATTTTTCGCAGTTGAGACGATCCGTTATTTGCAAAAAAAGGCCCGAGAACCATTTGTTCTCGGGCCTTTTTTCGGTTTTAGGCGGTTGCTTTAATCGCCAAAGTGTTTGTATAGTTCTTTCGCCATGTTTTCGGCAAGGATTGCCGAAAGTAAAAATGGTTTTGCCTGTCAGGTTATAGGACGCGGTTTATTTCGCATATTCTCCAAACGACTTGGAGTACATTAAACCATCGGTGTCGGAGGCAACCCACAAAGCGTCTTCTTTGAGCTCCTCTTCGGTGCGAATGTCGCTGAACAGGTTGACTGTGTAGATTTTACCTTTGAAGAGCTGGTCGGTTGTATCTCTGCCGTCACCGCCGATAAACATGTTGTTCTGCTTATCCGTCATGGGAGAGCCCATATCCACGGTTTCTTTGAGCTCGCCATTGACATACAGGTTGACCATGTTGCCGTCCACCGTGAATGTTCATTTCCGCCTTTTCGCAGATAACCGCCACGGCACCGCCCACTTTTACGGGGTAGGAAACCACGTAGTTTTCCTCGAATGTTCTCTCGTTGCCAACCTTTTTGTTGTTAACAATAGAGACGTCCGCGTAAATGTTAACAATGGCTTGTTTGGACAGGAAAAGCGCACTACCCACTACATCGACGGTGGTATTATCTTTGTTGCCGTCAATGGTGAATAGATCCGCTTCTTCGGAAAAAGAGCCCAAAGTGAAGGTGATCTCTTCTTCTGTCAGCACGCCATCTTTATCTGCGCCGACAACGAAGATGTCCGAAGCAAACTCCGCTGCTCGGGTTAAGGTTCGTTTTTCGCGCGCATAGAGTTTCAGATTGTTGGTGACATAGAAGGTTCTGTCCAGTTGGAAGTCGGCCCCAATACAAATGACGCTGTATTGAGCATCAATGGCCGCCTCCAACTCATCGGCGCTATAAACAATTTCGCCGACGTCGTCCCCTCCTGTTTCGATTTGGGGTGTTTCAACAGGGGTTTCTGTTTCGGTTTCCGTTTGGACTTCTGTGCTCGCACCTGTTGCAAAAACAAAGGATGGGCAAGCAGAAAAGAGCAAGCAAAAACTCAACAGTAAAGCCAGGGTTCTCGCACACAGTTTCTTTTTCATTTGAACAACCTTTCCTACCGCTTTTGGCGAACGGTAAATTTGATATTTGCCTAATAATAAAGTACAACAAAAAATAACAAAGCAAACCATTGGCATTTCAACCATTTTTTGCAGCCATAATTTGTGCGTTTAGACGCAAGAAAATCAGGTTTTTTGGTTGTAATCGGCGAAACGGTTTGCTTTTTGAACGTTTCGGTCGAACGCGGCTGTTTACCGCAATGGTTCTGTTTGTTCACAGCGTTGGGGGAATATTTGCATAAGTGAAGAATAAAAACTGGACAAAGGCACAAAAAAGGAGTATAATACAGAGGATTATTGGTCTTTTCAAGGAGGAAACAAGCATGACAAAGCATGTTAAACGAACCTTCGTTGCCGTTTTGGCGGTGGCGCTGTCCGCTGCACTGCTGTTGAGCGGCTGTTCTGCGCCGAAGTTGATTATCGGCGGCATTTCCCGTACCGCCGGCACGATAGGGGAAGAAAAAGTGGCCACCGGCGAATATTTGGCCTATTTGTATAATTCTTTTTACTCGATGTACTATTCGCAGGGATTATATCAGTATGCGCAATACGGATATGATGCATGGGGACAGGAATACACCTACGGCGAAGGCGATGACGAACAAAAGGTGGATTTGGCGGAGTATATAAAACTCACCGCCAAGGACAACTTGGTGCGTCAGGCGGCGCTGCGTCAGTTGCTGAAAAAGTATAACATCGAATGGAACGCCGACAAGTTAAAAGAGACCGAGGAACAACTGGCTTCTTTGGGAAAAGATGCATATCTGGCACTCGGCATAAACGACGAGCATTTCGCCGATGCGTATAAACAACTCGTGCTCAATGAGTATAGCGTGTTTTACACCTTGTACGGCAAGGGCGGCGAGCGCGAGGTATCCGAAGCCGACCGCCGCGCGTATTTTGAAAAGAACTTTGTTTCCTACAAAATCATCGAGATGTCTTTGCTGGACAGCGAAGGCGCGGAGATGGGCGACAAAGCCAAAAAAGAGGTCACCGATGAACTGGAAGACTATCTGGCCATTTACAAACAAACCGGTAGTTTTGAAAAAGCGGTAGACACCTACAATAAGAGCCAAGCCACAGACGGCGAAGAGACACAGGCCAGCACCGATGCGCAGAACCGGAAGGACGTGGATGCATCGCAAGCGGACGAGCAACTGATAAAAGCGGTGCGCAGCGTGGATGTCGGTTCGGCAAAGGTGGTCACCTACAAAGCAGGCGGCACCACGCCGACAGCGGCGCTGATATTGCGGTTGGATATCCATACGCCGAACACCCTGTTTGCGGACAAAACCGAAGAGATTTTGTATGGTGCCAAACATGAGGAATTTGATGCCGAAGTGCAAAAAGTCATCGATGGCCTGCCCGTGAAATTAAAAGCCTCTGTTGTTAAAAAGTGCAGCCCCAAGAACTTCGTGACGAATGAATAACCCAACAAACAGACAAGCCCGCACGGGATATCCCGTGCGGGCTTGTGTTGTATATGTCAACTGGTATAATCTTCGAGAAGCAGGGAGAGTTCCGTTTCATCTTCTACGGGGATGCCGGCTTGCACCTGCTTTTGCATATCCTCCGGCAGGGCGCTGACCGGCATATCAAACACCTGCATGGGATAGTCTTTTTGCCCCTCAAAGACGGCGACCTGTCCTTCCCAGTTGCCAATCACAAAGCGGGAGGTATACGGGGTCGGGGTTTCTGCGCGGGCGGGGAGAAAGAACCGAAAAATAACAAACAATGCCACGGCGGCTATCGCCAAGGACACGAAAACAGCCAACAAAACGGAACGCCAAGTGGAGCGCATCGCCATCCCTCTTTCCATGGATTTTTGTTAGCATGTCCCGATGGATTAAAAATATACGCGGATAAAAACTATGCATTTTTGGCACAAAATGCATAAAATACGGAAAAAGTTGGATTTTAGGGCAAAAATCGTTAATTTAGGTTTGACATTTGGCCTGTTTTGCAATACTATTAGTATGTATATTTTTGTAATTTTGGCAGGCCAAGTGATTGACCGAGGTACGTGGCTGCGGCCACGACCGAAGGAGGGAAAACCGTATGGCGAGAAAACCGTTGCGTCCGCGCTTGACGCTGAAAGAGAGGGTGCAGGAATGGCCCGACCGTTTGTGTCGGTGGTTGCGTGCATTTGTGCGTAGCTGGGTGCGCCCGACTCCCCAAGATAAGAAGAACCGTCGTCGGTTTTTGCGACGGATTGGCCGCGTGTGCCTGACCGGCGTGCTCGTGGGGGTTATTTCTCTGTGCATCGTGGGCAGCGTGTTGGTTGTGTATGTCATGAGCAACTTCAACGCCGATGAATATATTCCGGTGCTTGGCGAAATGTCGATGGAAAACCGCTCGGTTATCTACGTGAAAAACGACGCGGGCAAATTCGAAGCGTATCACAACTTACAGGGCGGCAATTCTGTTTGGACGGATTTGGATAAAATCCCGCTCAATCTACAAAAGGCGGTTATCGCGATTGAGGACGAGCGTTTCGGTGAACACGAAGGCGTGGACTGGAAACGCACCGTGTCCGCGTTTGTCAACCTGTTTCTCAACCGCATATTCCATCTGGACAGCACGGAATACGGCGGCTCTACGATTACGCAGCAGCTCATTAAAGTAACCACGCAGAACACCGACCATAGCATTGAGCGGAAGATTAACGAAATTTTGGCGGCTATGGAATTGGAGCGTAGCGAATATACCAAAGAACAGGTGCTAGAAGGCTATCTCAACAACCTGCCGCTCACCGGGGATTTGGTGGGCGTGGGTATCGGTGCTCGCTATTATTTCGGCAAAGAGGTCTCCGACCTGAGCTTGGCAGAATGTGCGGTGCTTGCGAGCATCACCAACAACCCCAGCATCTATCACCCGTATCAACGCCCGGAAAACGTGCGCCAACGGCAGAAACTCGTGTTAGCCAAGATGTATGAATTGGAATTCATCACCCGGGACGAATATATCAACGCCCTCAATGAAGAATTGGTGTTCAAAAGCAGTGCGACCAGGCTGGAAACGCAGGATTACTATGTCGACCTGGTGGTGGAAGACGTTATCGAAGACCTGATGGAAGAATACGGCTACACCTACAACTATGCAGAAAACATGGTGTATTACGGCGGACTGAACATCTATTCCGCCGAAGACCCCGACCAACAGTTGGCGGTAGAAGCGATTTATGCAGACGAAGATAACTATCCCGCGAAACGGCAAAGCGACGAGAAACAGCCGCAGACCTGCTTCTTTGCGGTGGATGAAACCGGTCGCGTGGTTGCGACCATTGGCGGCCGCGGAGAAAAGACGGAAAACCGCGTGCTCAACCGCTCCACACAATCGGTGCGCTCTCCTGGTTCGTCCATGAAACCGATCACCTCGTATGGCCCGGCGATTGCGCTGGATTTGGTGCATTATTCTTCGATGTTGCGGGATGCCCCCATCACATTGCCTAATGGGACAAAATGGCCGCACAACTACGAAATGAAATCCACGCCGGATAACGGAAATGTGTTATTGGGTATCGCCTTGCAAAAATCCCTCAACACCACCGCCGCGCGGTTGGTGCAACAGTTGACACCGGAACGCAGTTTTAATTATGCCACCAACACCTTCCAGTTAAGCACGCTGGTAGAGGCGCGCTCGGTCAACGGCAGCATCAAAACCGATATAGACCTTTCGCCGCTGGCGCTCGGCGCTCTCACCGACGGCGCAACCGCCCGTGACATGGCCGCCGCGTATGCGGTGTTTGCCAACGGCGGGTATTATAACGAGCCCTACACCTACTACAAGGTGACAAAGGGCAGCGGGGATGACGAAACCACCGTGCTCACCGGCGGTCAAAAATCGGTGATGGTTTTGGATGCGCAGTCCAGTTACGTCATTGAGAAATTGTTGGAACGTGTAACGGTGTATGGCACCGCCGCGGATATCGGTAAATCCTGGAAAGGGTGGCCCGTGTTCGGAAAAACCGGTACGTCTGAGAACGAGCAGGACGTGTATTTTGCCGGTGGTACGCCGTATTATACTGCATCGAGCTGGTTTGGATACGACAACAACCAGGCGCTCAGCAAAGCGCAAACCGGTGCCGCGAAAAAGTTGTGGAACTTGGCAATGAAAGCCTTGCATCGCAACCTGCAAATCAAAGATTTTGAACAGCCCAGCGGCGTGGAAACGCATAAATATTGCACCGCCACGGGCGAATTGGCCACCGAGGCCTGTCCTAAGACGGACACGGGTGTGTATAAATCCACCAACAAGCCGGGCGTATGTTCGACGCACGGCGGTGCGGCCGCCACAAAGCCCACCACCACGGCGCCTTCGACTACCACCACTAGCCCATCCGCAGAAACCTCCACGACCACCGCGGTCACGGATTCGGAGGACAATCCGGCGGATGAGCAGGGTGCGCCTGTCGAGACCGAATGAACAAACCATAGGATAAACCAACTTGTTTGCAAAAGAAAAGGATGATTGTATGATTGCCATTGCCATTTTAGGACACGGTGTGGTTGGCTCCGGCGTTGCGGAGGTGCTCCGCAATAATGCGGAAGGCATCGCCGCCAAGGCGGGTCAGTCGATTGAAGTGCGGCGGATATTAGATTTGCGCGCTTTCCCCGATTTGCCGTATGCCGATTTGTTCACCACACGTTTTGAAGATGTTTTGGAGGATGCGGACATCCGCATCGTGGTGGAGACCATGGGCGGTCTGCATCCCGCGTATGACTATGTGAAAGCCTGTTTGCTGGCCGGCAAAAGCGTGGTCACTTCCAACAAAGAATTGGTGGCGGCCGCTGGCGATGAGTTGCTGGCGATTGCGCGGGAAAACAACCTGAATTTCTTGTTTGAGGCCAGTGTGGGCGGCGGCATTCCGATTTTGCGTCCGCTGGACCAATGCTTGGCGGCCAACGAGGTGTTTGAGATTGCCGGTATCCTCAACGGCACCACCAACTTTATGCTCAGCAAGATGATACACGAGAACATGTCTTTTGAAGGGGCGCTGTCGCTGGCTCAAAAGTTGGGCTACGCTGAGCGCGATCCGTCCGCGGACATTGAAGGGCACGATGCGTGTCGTAAGATTTGCATTTTGGCTTCTTTGGCGTTCGGGAAACACGTGCATCCGGAAGAGGTACATACCGAGGGCATCACCAACATTTCTTCCGAGGACGTTCGCTACGCTGCGGCTTGTGGCGGTGTGATTAAGCTGGTCGGGCGTGCCACCCAGACAGAAGATGGACATGTGATTTGCTTAGTAGCGCCGATGATCTTGCCGGCGGACAACCTGCTGGCAGATGTGGACGACGTTTTCAACGGCATTATGGTGCGCGGTGATAACGTAGGCGACGTTGTGTTTGTCGGCCGTGGCGCCGGCAAGTTGCCCACCGCCAGCGCGGTGGTCGCCGACGTCATAGACGAGGTCAAACACCTGCAAGCCCGCAAATATTTATTCTGGGGCGCCGGCGAAGAGGGATACGTGCGGGATTATCGTTTGGCTCCCGCCAAAATGTTGCTTCGTTTCTCCTGCCAAAAGGATGCGGGTGCGTTGGTGCAGATTGGCCGTGTGTTCGGCGATGTGCGCATGATTTCCATCCCGGATGCGCCGGAGGATGAGGTGGCGTTTATAACACCGTGTATGCCGGAATATCTATTGACAGAGAAAATAGATGCCTTTACGGGTATGACGCTGATAAAAAGTCTGCGGCTTTTCCTGGTTGACGGCATAGAGCAGATGTAAAAGACGAGTTATTTTCAAGACCGGAGGGGTTTACTGTATGTTAGTAGTTAAGAAATTCGGAGGCAGTTCGGTTGCGGATGCGCAACGCGTGATGAATGTAGCGAGAATCGTTACCGACACCTACAAAGAGGGCAACGATGTGGTGGTGGTGGTATCCGCCCAGGGCGATACGACCGACGACCTCATTGAAAAGGCGCTGGAAATCAATCCGCGTGGCGGTAAACGGGAAATGGACATGCTGCTGTCTGCCGGTGAACAGATATCCATCTCTTTGTTGGCGATGGCGATTTCCTCTCTCGGATATCCCGTGATTTCGCTGCTCGGCTGGCAGGCCGGTTTCCAAACCAACAGCACTTATGGTGCCGCTCGCATCAAACGTGTTGATCCCGAGCGTATCCGTGCGGAATTGGATAAACGCCGCATCGTCGTGGTGGCCGGCTTCCAGGGCATCAACAAGTATGACGACATTACGACACTCGGCCGCGGCGGCTCGGACACCAGTGCGGTGGCGATTGCCGCTTCCATGCACGCCGACGTGTGTCAGATATATACGGATGTGGAAGGCGTCTATACCGCGGATCCCCGCAAGATCCCCAGTGCGATCAAATTGACGGAAATCACCTACGATGAGATGTTGGAAATGGCCACCTCGGGCGCGCAGGTTCTCAATAACCGCTCGGTAGAGATGGCGAAAAAGTATGGGGTTGAGTTAGAGGTGCTGTCCAGCCTGAAACGGGCGCCCGGCACCAAGGTTAAGGAGGTAACGAACGTGGAAAAAATGTTGATTAAAGGTGTAGCCAAAGACGATAGCGTGGCGCGGGTATCCATCATTGGGTTGCCGGACAGTCCTGGCATTGCGTTTAAGATATTCTCTCGCATTGCGAAGGCGCACATTTGTGTGGATAATATTTTACAATCCGTGGGCCGTGACGGCACAAAAGATATCGCCTTCACTGTGCCCGCCAGCAACGGGGACGAGGCTGTGCAGGCGCTCAAAGAGTATTGCGAAGCGAAAGGCGTGAAGGCGCTGGAATGCGATACCAACGTGGCGAAAGTTTCGATTGTCGGTGCGGGCATGGAAACCCACGAAGGGGTGGCGGCGGATATGTTTGGCGCCTTGTCGGATGCTGGCATCAACATCCAGATGATTTCTTCCAGCGAAATTCGCGTGTCGGTTTTGGTGGAGAAAAAAGATGCGGACCGTGCTGTGGAGGCGGTACATCGGCATTTTTTGGGTGATTAAAAAACACTGAAAAGGAGTGGTCACGCAATGGCATCGCAAGCAAACCTGCGGCAAAAACAGACCAAAGTGCTGTGTTTTGCTAACAATAAAGGCGGTAGCGGAAAATCCACCTCTTGTGCCAATGTCGGCTATGCTTTGGCACAGCAGGGCAAACGAGTGTTGCTTCTGGACGGGGATATGCAGATGAATTTGAGCCTGTCCTTCTTCCCGGAGGACCAGGTGTTGGAAATGGCGCAGGGGGAGAAAAACCTCTACCATGCCATTCGTGAGCAAAAACCATTGACCGACTATATTCTGCCGACAGCGTATACGGGGCTGGATTTGATACCCTCTTCGACGCTGATGAGCGGCATCGAATACGAGCTGTTCACCAAATGGCAGCGGGAAATGATACTGAAAAAGTGTTTGCAACCGGTGCGGGACAGCGGGGAATATGATTATATCCTGTTAGACGCGCCGCCCACGCTGGGTGGTTGGGTGATGAACCTGCTTTGTGCGGCGGATGCGCTCATCTTGCCGGTCGAGGCAAGCCCCTGGGGATTGTTTGGTTTGGCGAATATGTTTGAATTTTTGGCGGCGGTGCGGGAGATGAACCCGACGCTGACGCTGCTCGGCATCGCCTTGACGAAAGTGTCGGTGCGTAAAAATTACTTCAAACAGACCATGGAAATCCTCGGCGAGATGGAGGACGTGTATGTGTTTGATTCCATCATTCGTGTAGACAGCACGATTGAATGGGCGCAGGACAGCAGTCGCCCGGTCGGCGCATATAAGGCCAGCAGCCGCAGCGCACAGGAATATGCGGCGTTGGCAAAGGAGGTAGAGGCACGTGTCCATCGGAAAGAATAGTTTAGCTCGTGCGGCGGCCGCCGCCGGAAGTTCCGCGACCGTTACACCCGATAAAGAGAAAGTTAGTGCGGTTACGGTGTGCGAGGTTGCTATAGAGGCTATCCTTCCCGCGCGCGGGGACGTATGGCCGCAGACGGTGTGCGCATCGCTGGTTGAGTCGGTGAAAGACCACGGCGTTGTGGAGCCGCTGTTGCTGGCTAAAACAGAAAAAGAGGGCCCGGTTTTGCTGGGCGGCGCGCGTCGGTTGTGCGCGGCCAAGGCTGCCGGTTTGGAGATGGTTCCGGCCATCATCCGCGAAATGACGGGAGCGCAAGCAAAATCTCTGCGTGCCGAGTTGCGGCGCTTTGCCGGACAAGAGGAGGCAAAGCACGTGTCTGCTGCCACGGCAACGTCTGTGGGACAGGCCATGCCTGATTGGTTATTGTAAAACAAGGCGGCTAAACAGCCGGCATATAGCAACATACATACCCCTGCCAAGCGGTTATACCGCAATCGGCAGGGGTATTTTTTTGCAAAAAAAATAAACAACCTGGTCATACGTGCTATATTGGCGCTCTATTTTTTGCTAAACAGGCAAAAACGGGGCACACTACATCACATATAGATATCCTTATTTTGTTTTCTGCAAGAGTGCATTGCGGATGCGAAAATTTTGTTGGAAATGAGGCATTGTATGAATCGGCGTACGTTTAAGCAAGGGATCCATCCTCTCGATGATGGGAAAGCTTCCACCAAAGACAATCCGGTTCGGGCTATGCGCCCGACCGGAGAGGCGGTGTATCCGCTCAACCAGCATCTGGGCGCCCCGTCCAAACCGGTGGTTGCGGTGGGCGACGCGGTGCTGGTCGGGCAGACGCTGGCGGCGCCCTCCGAGTTTGTTTCGGCGGCTATTTGTAGCGCAGTTTCCGGCACCGTGAAGGCCATTGAGCCACGGCGTGCTGTCAATGGTAGACAGGCGTTGTGTATCGTGGTGGAAAACGACGGACGCTTTGAAGCGGTGTCTGATTTCGATACGCCCCGTACCGCCACTCAGCTATCCGCACAGGAGATTCTGGATATTATACGGGATGCCGGCATTGTGGGACAAGGCGGTGCGGGGTTCCCTACCCATGTAAAATTGACCGCGAAGCCCGGCGTGCAACTGCAAACGATTATCGTCAACGCCGTGGAATGTGAGCCATATTTAACGTCGGATTATCGGTTGATGCTGGAACGGCCGGAACAATTGGTGGAGGGATTGCAGGTGGTTTTGCAATTGTTTCCGCATGCTAAGGGCGTGATAGCTGTTGAGGATAACAAACCGGAGGCAATTCGTTTGTTGCGGCAGACGATACAGGGCAATCCGCGCCTTTTGGTGCAAGAGCTGAAAACCAAATATCCGCAGGGAGGCGAGCGCATGCTTATTCACGCCGTCACGGGGCGTGACATACATTCCGGCAAACTGCCGATGGAGGTGGGATGTGTGGTGCTGAATGTGTCCACGGTTGTGTCGATTTGGCGGGCGGTGTGTCGCCGCGTGCCGCAGATTTCCACGATAATGACCGTTGCCGGTGACGGGGCGGCGACTCCTTGCAATATAGAAGTGCCGGTAGGCACGAGTTATCGAGAAGTGCTGGAAGCTGCGGGCGGAATGAATGGTGAGCCTGAGAAGATGATTGCCGGTGGTCCGATGATGGGACTGGCTATGGTTTCGTTGGATGTGCCGGTGCAAAAGACGGATTCGGCGCTGCTGCTCATGTTAGAGGACGAGGTTGCGCAGTATGAGCCGACCGCCTGTATTCGATGCGGACGCTGTGTGCGGGCTTGTCCGTCGTTTTTGGTGCCGCCGACGATGGCGCGCGCGGCGGACCACAATGCATTGGACTGTTTTCAGGCGGTGCACGGCATGGAATGTATTGAATGTGGGTGTTGCACCTATGTGTGTCCCGCTAAGCGGCGGTTGACGCAAAGTTTCAAAACGGCGAAGGCGGCGGTAAAGCAACAACAGCGGCGCCGCGCCGAGCAAAAGGCGGGCAAGTAAAAACGCTGTAACAATAGGCGGCGTGCCGCTTAAAGAAAGGGTGGAATCCTCTCGATGGTTAATGTATCTGTATCCCCGCATATTCGCAGTCGACTCACGACCTCTATTGTGATGGTAGATGTTGCGATTGCGTTGCTCCCGGCACTGCTGATGGGCGTGTTTGTGTTTGGTCTGCGTGCGTTGTTGGTGATAGCGGTGACGGTGGCGGCTTGTTTGCTGACGGAATACGTATATCGCCGGCTGATGAAACTTCCCAACACGTTGTCGGACGGCAGTGCGTTGGTGACGGGCTTGATTTTAGCCATGAATATGCCGGCGTCGGTACCGTTATGGGTGCCGGTTTTGGGGAGTGTATTTGCCATAGGGCTGGTTAAACAGCTGTTTGGCGGATTAGGTCAAAACATCATGAATCCAGCCTTGGCGGCGCGGTGTTTTTTGCTGATTTCGTTTCCGGCTCTTGTGGGCGGGAGCATACCGGCGGTGGGAAATTTATTTGATGGCAATCTGTGGCAGGGTTTTCTGTCCCGTATGACTACCGCCACGGTGGACGCTACCTCCACGGCAACTCCGTTGCAACTGTTAAAAGACGGTGGTACGGTGGACCTGTTGCAGGCGTTTCTGGGCTTACATTCCGGCTGCATCGGTGAGACCTCTACGTTGGCTATCCTACTCGGTGGCGTGTATATGGTGTGGCGGGGTGTTATCAGTCCGCGCATACCGGTGGTGTATGTGGTGTCGGCTTGCTTGTGCATCGGCTGCATGCGGTGGTTGTCTGTCGGGGCTATGCCGTCTGCCAACTATCTGCTCGGGCAGGCATGCACCGGAGGCCTGATGGCGGGAGCTGTTTTCATGGCCACGGATTATGTGACCAGCCCCATCACTCCGGCCGGGCAGTGGATATATGCAATTTTGCTGGGTTTGTTGACGGCGTTGTTCCGTGTGTTTGGCTCTTATGCTGAGGGAGTGTCGTATGCCATCGTTATCGGCAATACGGTGGTGCCTTTGATTGAAAAAGTGACGTTACCCCGTCCGTTTGGAAAGCGAGGTGCCGCCCGATGAAACAGATTTTGAAAAACGCAGGGGTTTTATTAGCTGTTACGCTGGTGGCGGCTGTCGGGCTTTCGTTTGTGTACCAGCTCACCAAAGAACCGATTGCGCGGGCGGAATTGCAGGCAAAAGCGGAGGCCTACACGGCGGTGTATGCGGATGCGGTGTTTGCCAACGTGGAGGACGCCGATGCGGTGTTACAGGCGTATAATGCCACCCTGCCGTCCGGCACGGCGGTGAAGGAAATCCTCGCCGCCAACAACGCGGGTGGCGCGCATATGGGATATGTGTTATCCGTAACGGCTACGGGCTATGCGGGGGCTGTGGAAATTGCGCTTGGCATTGAAAAAAGCGGTGTGGTTGTGGGGTATGCGGTGCTCAGTCACAACGAGACACCCGGCTTCGGCGCAAATTGTGAAAACGCGGACGTGCGGCAGCAGTTTATAGGCATTACGTCGGCAGATGAGATTGACGGCATCACCGGTGCCACCTATACCACAAATGCGTTGAAGAGCGAAACGCAGGCCGCCATTGACCTGGTTAAGCAATTGGAAGGGGGCGGAAAATGATGTTCAAAAAAGCCATGCAACGAATAGGCAACGGCATCCTCAAAGAAAATCCTATTTTTGTGCTTTTATTGGGCATGTGTGCCACCCTTGCGGTTACCACGTCGGCCATCAACGGATTGGGCATGGGGTTGTCCACGATGGCGGTGTTGGTCGCGTCGAATGGACTGATTTCTTTGTTGCGCAAAATCATTCCTGCGGGTGTGCGTATGCCGGCGTATATTGTGATTATTGCGACCTTTGTGACGATTGTGCAACTGGTGTTGCAGGCCTATGTGCCGAGGTTGTATACTTCGCTCGGTATTTTCATTCCGCTTATCGTGGTGAATTGCATCATTTTAGGGCGTGCGGAGGCGTATGCTTCGACGCACCCGGTGGCGTTAGCGCTGTGTGATGGTGTGGGTATGGGACTGGGTTTTACCCTCGCGTTGGCCATCATCGGTTTGGTGCGGGAGTTTTTCGGCAGCGGTTCTGCGTTCGGTATTCCCGTGATGCCGGATTGGTACGAGCCCGTGGCGATTTTGGTGATGGCGCCCGGCGCCTTTTTTGTGCTCGCGATTTTGGCGGCATTACAAAACAAATGGCACGCCCCCAGCGCCACCAACAAAAAGCATGACAGCGATCTCGCGTGCGGCGGGCATTGTGCGGATTGTGCCGGCTGTACAGCGGCGGCGAATCATGCGCAGGTGGCCGAACAGACCGCGGAAAACGTGCGAAAACTGGCTGAGGAGAAAAAACAAGCGGCCGCGCGAAAAAAAGCCGCGGCGGAAAAGCCGGATGAAGGGGGTGCGCCGGTATGAAAACGGTGTTTTTAACGTTGCTCACAACGGCTCTGATAAACAACGTAGTGCTGAGCCAATTCTTGGGGCTGTGTCCGTTTTTGGGCGTATCCAAGACGGTAAAAACCGCCGCCGGCATGAGTGGCGCGGTCGTTTTTGTCATCACGCTCTCTTCGGCGCTGACGAGTGTGTTGTATGATTTTGTGCTGGTGCCACTGGATGTGCTGTATATGGAAACGATTGTGTTTATTCTCGTTATCGCGGCGCTGGTGCAGCTGGTGGAAATGGTGCTCAAAAAATCCATTCCCGGCTTGTATGGGGCTTTGGGTGTGTATCTGCCGCTTATCACCACCAACTGTGCGGTGTTAGGTGTTTCGCTGACAAATGTGCAAAGCGGGCATTCGTTTGGAATGAGCGTTTTGTCCGGTTTTGGGACAGCGGTTGGTTTTGGCGTGGCCATTTTGATTTTGGCTGGCTTACGAGAAAAAATGCAGCACAATGAGGTGCCGCATGCGTTTCAGGGAATGCCGATTGTGTTGGCGACAGCCGGTTTGATGGCGATTGCGTTTTCCGGATTTTCTGGACTGCAATTTTAAGGGGGTGACATGGGTATGATGACATCCATTGGTACCGCCGCTGCCGTGATAGGTGGGCTTTCTTTGCTGATTGGTTTGTTGCTGGGCCTCGCCGGGCGGCTGTTTGCCGTCCACGTGGACGAAAGGGAAGGGATGGTTCGCGAGATGTTGCCCGGGAGCAATTGTGGCGGTTGCGGCTATGCTGGTTGTGACAGCCTTGCAAAAGCCATTGTTAACGGGGAAGCGCCTGTCGGCGCGTGCCCGGTGGGCGGCGGAGAGGTTGCCCACCGCGTAGCGGAGATTATGGGGGTTGAGGCGCAGGAGCAAGTGCGTCAGGTGGCGCACATCCATTGTGCCGGTACCTGCGATAAAGCAAAACGCGAATACGATTATTTTGGTGCGCCGGACTGCCGCCAAGCGGCGCAGGCGCCGGGGCACGCCGGCAAGGCGTGTGCGTATGCCTGCTTTGGGTTGGGAACCTGCGTGGACGAATGCCCGGTGGGTGCGATTTCTTTGCGGGATGGTGTCGCCGTGGTGAATCCGGACGTGTGCATTAGTTGTGGCCGCTGTGTGGGCGTTTGCCCGCAGCGCATCATTTCCATGCGTCCGAAAACCAACCAGGCGGTGGTTTGTTGTTCCTCCACCGCTCCCGGAAAAGAGGTCAGAATCGTGTGCGCGGCCGGGTGCATTGCTTGCGGCATTTGCCAAAAAGTATGTCCCGCAGGCGCCATCCACGTAAAAGACAACCTTGCCCGGGTGGATTATGAGAAATGCATTGCGTGCGGGACGTGTGTAAAAAAATGTCCGGTGCAGGTTATTCATCGTGTGGAGAGCCAAGAAGAGGCTTGATTTGGTTGGACGGATGCTTAGCGATAGAGCACCCTCCCTTAAAAACCAGCATTTTCCTGTATAGACAGCACATCGCGGATGCATAGTAAAGGTGTGAGCAATTGGGTTGCTTGCCAGAATGGAGGAAAATGGAATGAAAAGACTATGTGTATTTCTTTGCTGTGCCTTGCTGGTGTTATCCTTGGCGGGTTGCAGCAAGAAAGACGATACCCCGGCGGGGGATGCCGGTACGACCAAAGGGGATAGAAAAATCGGTTTGGGGCACGTGTCTTCCCTTACGATGGATGGCACAGACAAAACACGCGTAAAAACCACCGTGGCAGCGGTTGTGCTGGACAAGGATGGCCGCATTGCGTCCTGTGAATTGGACGAATTGGATTTTGTTGTGACCTTGTCCGGCGGTGCGCCGCAGAGCGTATCCGACCTCACCACAAAAGGGGAGAAAGAGGATGCCTATATCCCGACAAAAGAGGATATCGGCTCCGACAAAGGCTTGACCACGCCGTGGCACGAGCAGGCAGATGCCTTTTGCGATTATGCAGAGGGGAAAACGGTGGGTGAATTGACCGGCCTGGCTACCACCGATGGCAAAAGCGCCGAAATCAAGGGATGCGATTTGGTGGTGACGGATTTCATTCAGGCGGTGAGTCGTGCGGCGTCGGGGGCGATGACGCACGCCATGGCGGCCGGCGACGATTTGGAACTGGCTATCACCGCGATTCCAGGGGATAGCGCCGCCAACGATAAGGTGCAATATACCATTGAAATGGCGGCGGTTGCGCTGAATGAAAAGGATGTCATTACAGGGTGTATGACCGACACCTTGGACGCCAAAATGACGATGGAAAACGGTGTATTCACCACGGTGTCCGGTCCGGTGGAAAGCAAGCGCGATGCGGGGGATGCCTATGGCATGAAAGAAGCGTCCGGCATCAAGCGGGAATGGTATGAACAAGCCGATGCGTTTGACACCTACGTGCGTGGCAAAACCGCGGCGCAACTTGCCGACATGAAACTCGGCGCAGATGGGAAAACGGATGCGATTTCCGGCTGTACGATTACCATCACGTCGATGCTCAAAAACGTCATAAAGGCGGCGCGAAAATAAAATAAACAAGAAAGGGTGCTACCGATGCACAAGCGGCGTTGTATACGTGTGGGCTGGTCGGTTGCACCTTTTTTTGGATACCCGCCCGCACGCGGTCACATGTAGGGGTGTGTTGTCGGGCGCATTATTCACTCTGCCCATAGAGCGGGGATTGTCTTCGTTAGAACCGTTTTCGAAGGCGGAGACCTATGTAACGGATTAAACAGGAGGACGGCATGAATAAGAAACCTAAACGCATTTCACGGGCTTGGTCGGTGTGTTTGTTGGCAATCATGGGGATCGGGTTATGGCCGCTCAGCGGTTTGTGGTATACCGCCGTGCGGGCGCCGTATCTCATCCCGGATGCCGTTGCAGTGCAAACCGCCGGCGCACAGGCTTTGGCGGTTGACAAAGGGCAGTTGGCACGGTATGGCGTGGTGTCGGCCGCCGAGGCGTTGGATGCGGATGGGCACATCTCAGGGTATGTGCTCATCAGCGAACAGCAGGGATATAAATCGGTGATTCGGGTGCAATCCACCTTCACGCCGGATGGCGCTCATCTGGCAGGCGTTCGGGTGTTGTCCCAAAATGAAACGGAATATTTGGGCGACCGCATCGCCGCAGAGGGTTTTACGATGCCGTTTGCGGGGCGCACGCTTCCTGTGAAACTATGGGGTTCAGCGGCGCTGGGTTCGCCGGTGGACGGCTTGTCCGGTTCGACGATATCGGCGAGCGCGGTGGTCACAGCGGTGAACAACGCCCACGCTTTTTTGCGGGCATATTTGGCGGCGTAACGCCGCAGCACTTATGAGGTGAGCGCATGACAAAGAGAAACCCCGACGACCATGGGTGTGTAGTTGGTCGTCGGGGTTGTTTGGGGAATGGGGATGCACCCGCATCACCAATTGCGAACGCCCAGTATGTGAATGTATCGTAGGCTGTGGCATACATATTCCACCAATGGCTTGTTGTGCGCATCGAAAGAATGCGCGGTGACACGCACACCGTCGGTGGTGTCGGTTATCAGCAGCGAGTGATAATAGGTGCCGTCCTCGCGACAGAGTTGCACGATATCCCCTGGCCCGATGGGTGCGGGCGGCGCATCGTGCACGGTGAACGGCCCCATCGATAAGCCATACGGTCCCACCGAACTGTTTGTTGTGAGAAAACGGTGCAGATACACCACACTGCTCCAAGAGGCGGTGCGTTGTCCGGCGGAGATATAATACCAGCCATACACCGGAGAATAGTTCATGATGCTGCTGCCCGCGTATAGACATTGGGACACAAAGCTGCTGCAATCGCCGCCGTATTCCGAAAAATCAAAATAGCGCGGGTTACGCGCAAGTGCCCATTGGTGAGCGTAGTTGACCGCAGCTTGGCGGTTGTAGGGGATGAGTTGCATAATAAAATCCCTCCTCGCGGCATTTTTATGTTTTTGCGGCGGCAAAAATGCCATAGGAAAGGCTTGAAAAACCGCCCGCGGCGTGATATACTAACAAAATATAGAGGGGGCGGTTGGACCGCCCAAAGAACAGGAGGACGATACCTATGCTGGATATGCGTTTTGTGCGGGAAAATCCGGAATTGGTAAAAGAGAACATTCGTAAAAAATTCAAAGATGCAAAACTACCGCTGGTAGATGAGGTGATAGCGCTCGATACGCGCAAACGGGAGGTCAACACCCGTGCAAACGAGTTGCGCGCAAACCGCAATAAGGTGAGCAAAGAAATCGGTGCGCTGATGGCCCAAGGCAAACGCGACGAGGCGGAAGAGAAGAAAAAACTGGTTTCACAGCAGGCGCAAGAACTGGCCGATTTGGAAGCGGAAGAAACCGTGCTGGCCAAAAAGGTCAATGAAATCATGATGAAAATTCCGAACATCATTGACGCCTCCGTTCCGCTGGGCAAAAACGACGAGGAGAACGTAGAAGTACAGCAATACGGCGAAAAAACCGTGCCGACTTTTGAGATTCCGTATCATACGGATATCATGGCGGCGTTTGCCGGCATTGACAAGGCGGCAGCCGGTCGTGTGGCCGGTGAGGGCTTTTATTATCTCATGGGGGACATCGCCCGCCTGCACAGCGCCGTGCTGGCATATGCCCGCGATTTTATGATCGATAAAGGTTTTACGTATTGCATCCCGCCCTTTATGATTCGCTCGAACGTGGTGACCGGCGTTATGAGCTTTGAGGAAATGGACGCCATGATGTACAAAATCGAAGGCGAAGATTTGTATCTCATCGGCACGAGCGAACATTCCATGATAGGCAAGTTTATCGACACCATCATCCCCGAAGAACAGCTGCCCCTCACGCTCACCAGTTATTCCCCCTGTTTCCGCAAGGAAAAGGGCGCGCACGGCATTGAGGAGCGCGGCATTTACCGCATCCACCAGTTCGAGAAGCAGGAAATGATTGTCATCTGCAAACCCGAAGAGAGCATGGATTGGTTCCATAAGATGTGGAGTTACAGCGTGGAATTGTTCCGTTCGCTGGATATTCCGGTGCGTACGCTGGAATGTTGCTCCGGTGACCTGGCGGATTTGAAGGTGAAATCCTACGACGTTGAAGCGTGGTCGCCCAAACAGCAGAAATATTTTGAGGTGTGCTCCTGCTCCAATTTGGGTGATGCGCAGGCGCGTCGTTTGGGAATCCGCGTTAAAGGCGCCGACGGGCAGAAATATCTGGCGCATACCCTCAACAATACGGTGGTGGCGCCGCCGCGTATGCTGATTGCGTTGTTGGAGAACAATTTGCAGTTTGCCGATGGCAAATACAGCCTGCGTATACCGGAAGCCTTGCAACCGTATATGGGTGGCAAAACCTTGATTGAACAAGCGTGATCCAAGGGTTGTGGGCACGTATGATAGCGCGTGGGTACAAACACCATAGAAAAAGGGTGACTCTGTGAAAGGAGTCACCTTTTTTTATTGCGCAGAGATGTGGTGAAAACTTTTTACAAAAACCCCTTGACACCTTGCTTGAAAAGTGATATCATTTTGATATCATAAAGAATGTTTGGAGGGTTTGCTTTTATGAAAGAGGTTATATTGTCGGGTAAAAAGAACGGGTTGGCTGTTCTGCTGTGCACGGTTGTGTTATATCTGCTGGGTATTGCCGCTTGTATCGTGGGTGGCATTTGGTTGGAACAGGGACGCTCGGCGGCGCTGCTGATTATCGGCAGCGTGTATGTGTGCGTGGGCTGGCTTCCGCTGCCGGGGCTGAAAGTGTTGCAACCCCAAGAGGCGTTGGTGCTGACCTTGTTTGGCAAGTATGTCGGCACGCTGAAAGGGGAGGGGTTCTATTTTGTCAACCCCTTCTGCGTCGGGGTTAACCCGGCTGCCAAGACGAAACTCAATCAGAGTGGCGATGTGAAATCCGTCACCCATATGTTGGCGACGGATGGCACAAAGGATCTTTCCTCTGTGGAGCTGGTGAACAAAAAACTGTCTTTGAAGATGATGACTCTCAACAACAACCGGCAAAAAATCAACGATTGCTTGGGCAATCCGGTGGAAATTGGCATCGCGGTGATATGGCGTATTGTGGACACAGCCAAAGCGGTGTTTGACGTGGACAATTATAAGGAATATCTGTCTTTGCAGTGTGATACGGCGTTGCGGAACATCGTGCGTTTGTATCCTTATGACGTATCCCCGAACGTAGACACCACCGGTGACGGACAGGCGGATGACGGCAGTTTGCGTGGTTCGAGCGAAGTGGTCGCCGCGCGCATTCGGGATGAGATTCAACAGCGTGTGGCACAGGCGGGCATTGAGATTGTGGATGCACGCATCACCAATTTGGCGTATGCGACCGAAATCGCGGCGGTTATGTTGCAGCGGCAACAGGCCTCGGCGATTGTGGACGCGCGTAAGATGATTGTGGATGGCGCTGTCGGCATGGTAGAGATGGCCTTGGAGCGTTTGAATGAGAATCAGTCGGTGGTGCTGGACGAAGAGCGCAAAGCCGCGATGGTTTCGAATTTGTTAGTGGTGCTGTGCGGCAATCACGATGCGCATCCGGTCGTCAACACCGGTAGCCTGTATTGATGCTATGAACGATACACAGAAAAAGCAGGTGCCGCTGCGTCTATCTCCGGCGTTATACCAGGCGATTGCCGCATGGGCAGAGGATGATTTCCGGTCCATCAACGGACAGATTGAATATCTGCTCACCGCCTGTGTGCGCCAGCGCAAAAAGAACGGGGCTTACGTGCCACCCTTGCCGGAAGAGCCGTTTGAGGTAGATCTATCCGAGGCATCTGAAAAATAAAAGGACAGAAAACGCCCCGATACGGCATACGCTGTATCGGGGCGTTGTTTTGCGGTTTTATATGCGCAGAGAGTATATAAGCGCGGAAAGCAACAGGGCAGCTCCCCATAACCACCGATTCCACGAGCGACGCGCGAAAGGAGTGGCATCGCAGGCGATCAGGAAAAGATACAGCGGAAGCACAAAGACCAGCGGGTTATAGGAAAAGGCTACACGGAAATTCCCTTGCAAGAGGTGGCATAAAGCGCGCGTCATGCCACAGCCGGGGCAGGGGATGCCGGTGAGAGATAGGAACGGGCACCGATATGGTTGCACCAGCATGAGCAGAAGCACGCCGCCGCCCACAAAAGCGCCCGCGGTAAGTATGCCGCGGCGCGCAACCCCGGCATGCTTACGAAAGAAAGACCTGCCGTCGATCGGCGGCAGGTCTTTTCGGTTCATTCTTGTAACGGGACGCCGTTCGCGTCCGTGTTTATGTTGCCGCAGAGGATTAAAATCCCCTCAATAAATCCCCACAAACCGGCGGCGCCACAGGTCAGTGTGGTGAGCACGATTTGCAGTATGCCCCGGCCGGTATTCCCCAGATAGAAATTGTGTATACCCCAGGCGCCCAGGAAAATGCCTAACAAACCGGCGGCCATTTTGGATTTTTGTGCGCCTCCGGCATAGGCGGGTGGCGTCAGCGCAACACCGCAACTGGTGCAGAAAGCTCCGCCGGGTTGCGTTTGCACGCCGCAGTGGGGGCAAAAATTGGAGCCCTGCCCATTGGCGACACCACATTTGACGCAGATGGCGGCAATATCTTCGATTTGATTGCCACAATGTCTACAATACATATGCAGTCCTCGCTTTATTATAAAATGGAGTGGTTTATTGATGTTCTCTCTGCTGACGAATCATATCCTTGAGCGTTTTTTGGCGTTGTTCTTCGGTGAGTTTACGAAAAACCACCAGCAGTTGCTGTTCTTGTGCGTCAAGCTGCAACACCGGTTGGTTGTCTTGCAAGACGGCTTCGTGCGGGACGTCATCCCGACCGAGCAGATAGTCCACCGTCACGGAAAACAAGGCCGCTAATCGCAACAGTCCGGCTTGGTCCGGTGCGGCATCATCGTTTTCGTATTTCGTATAGGTGGTGCGATGGATCTGCATGTATTCGGCGACGTTTTCCTGCTTTAGTCCGGCGTTTTTACGCAATTGGCGCAGGCGTTGAGCAAAAAGCGAATATCTGGTTTTGTCCATCGTATCACCTCCCTTTGTACTATTTAATCATAGCACGCTTATACCCAAATCACAAGAAAAAGCAGCCTTAAAAAATGTGAAAAATAAGAACATTTAGCAGATGGATAGCCGAAAAAAATACGCCTTGTATTTCGGGATTTTGTTTGGTATACTATGGTTAACAGAAGTTATAGTATCTATGCAGAAAGGGCGCCGTATATGAATAAAAAACAAGGATTAAAGCGTTGGCTTTGGTATTTTAGCCTGCTGGCCGCTGTTTTGTTGTTATATAAAGTATCGGCCAGTTTGCCGCAAATTTTTACCGGCATCGGCAAATTGATCAACATCCTAGCCCCCTTCATAGGCGGATTTGCGCTGGCGTTTCTTCTCTATTGGCCGTGTGCATGGCTGGAGGGTTTGTTGCGGCGCATGCAAGGGCGCTTTTGGCAGCGCGCGGCGCGGCCGTTGTCTTTGCTGATTGCGTATTTGGTATTGTTTGGTGTGTTTGGGGCGTTGGTATATCTATTGATTCCCAATCTCGTTATGAGCTTAAAGGATTTGCTGGTATCCATGCCGCAGTATATAGAACACACGAAAATGCGGTTGGAGGAGTTTTTACAATCCGGCATTTTTGCCGAGTTCGCGAGTCTCACCACGGATAAATGGAACGACCTGTACGCCTATTTGATAAACGCTCTGCAAACATTTCTCACCACCGAGAATCTGCTCACCGCGTTAAAGACGGTGGTTTCAGCCACGACGTCGCTGGTGGACGTGGTGGTTGCGGTTATTGTGTCGGTGTATATGCTGGCGGACAGAGAGCGGCTTTTGCGCGAGAGCGGTTTGTTCCTCGGGCTGTTTTTCAAGAAAAAAGCCTTGTGTACGGCACAACAGTATGGCAGACGGGCGGTGGATATTTTTTATAAATATCTGTACGGTGCGTTGCTGGATGCGTTGTTAGTGGGCGTGGTCGTATCGATAGGGCTGCTGGTGTTCCGGGTGCCGTATGCCGTGTTGCTCGGTTTGTTGCTTGGTCTGATGAATTTAATTCCGTATTTCGGCGCGATTATCGGCGGCATAGGAGTTGTATTATGCACCTTGCTGACTAAAAATATTTATGCGGCAATTGGTGTGGCCATTTATGTGGTTGTGATACAACAGGTGGATGGCAACATTATTCAACCCCGCATTGTCGGCGGTTCGGTGGGCTTGCGCCCGATATACGTGCTGTTAGCGATCACCTTGTTCGGCGGTTTGTTCGGCTTCTGGGGCATTCTTTTGGGCGTGCCGCTAATGGCTGTGTTGCAAATGCTGGTCAAAGATGCGATTGCCCTGCGTCGTCTGCACACGAAACCCGACTCTGTCACCTCTCCGCAGGATACACCGTAAACCAAACACCACCCTGTTCCGTTTGTGGGCAGGGTGGTGTTTTTTGCTTTGGAATTAGCACTCTATCGACGAGAGTGCTAAAATTTCATATTTTTGTAACAATTTCGCGGGAAAGTGGGGTATACTTGTAAGTAGAAAGCGGGTGTTTCCCGCGGTGTTTTATACGTAAGGCAAAGGCGTTTTTGGCGGGCGTGCCGCAAATACGCCGACAAAGGAGGACTTTCGGTATGATTGGACAGAACTTCACACAACGTTCCATCGAGGCGATACAGGCCGCGCAGGCGATGGCCATTCGCCGGCAACAGTTGCAGATTGAGCCGATTCATTTGTTGGCCGCTTTGCTGGAACAGCCGGAGGGCCTGATTTCGCAAATGATGGAAAAAATGGGCTTGTCGGCGGCGTCTTTGTCGGAGCAGGTGGGCCGTGTTATAGATGGGTTGCCGCAGGTGTCCGGCCCGGGCCGCGAGGCGGATAAGGTGTATGTGTCTGCTGCGACCGACCGTGTTTTATCCGCGGCACAGGCGCAGGCACAGCGCATGAAGGATGAATATGTGTCGGTGGAGCATCTGTTCCTAGGTTTGTTGGAACAAGGGGATAAGCCGGTAACCGATGTGTTGCGTGCTGCCGGGGTGGAGATGAACGCCTTTTTACAGGCATTGGCGACCGTGCGTGGCAATACGCGGGTGACCACCGATACTCCGGAGGAAACCTACGACGCGTTGCGCAAATACGGGGATGATTTGGTGGAGCGGGCCCGCAGCAAGAAGATGGACCCTATCATCGGCCGCGACGAGGAAATTCGCAACGTCATTCGCATTTTGTCCCGCAAGAACAAAAACAACCCGGTGCTCATCGGCGAGCCGGGGGTTGGCAAGACGGCGATTGCGGAAGGCTTGGCACAGCGCATCGTCAAAGGGGACGTACCCACCAGTTTGAAGGAAAAAACGGTGTTTTCTCTGGACATGGGTTCGCTCATCGCCGGCGCCAAATACCGAGGGGAATTTGAAGAACGGCTCAAAGCGGTGCTTGCCGAGGTGAAGAAGAGCGATGGCCGCATCATTTTGTTTATTGACGAGCTGCACACGATTGTCGGCGCCGGTAAAACTGATGGCGCGATGGATGCGGGTAACCTGCTCAAACCGATGCTCGCGCGTGGCGAATTGCATTGCATTGGCGCGACCACCCTGGACGAATATCGCCAGTATATCGAAAAAGATCCCGCGTTGGAGCGCCGTTTTCAGCCGGTGACGGTGGGAGAGCCGTCGGTGGAGGATACGGTCGCCATTCTGCGGGGGCTGAAAGAGCGGTACGAGGTGTATTACGGTGTGAAGATACAGGATGCGGCTATTTTAGCGGCTGCGACGCTGTCGCATCGCTATATTACCGGCCGGTTTCTGCCGGATAAAGCGATTGATTTAGTGGACGAGGCGTGTGCCATGTTGCGCACGGAAATCGAATCCATGCCGACGGAATTGGACGTTATCCGCCGCCGCATCATTCAGCACGAAATTGAAGAGGCGGCGCTCAAAAAAGAAACCGATGAACGCAGTGTCCAGCGTTTGAAAACGTTGCAAGAGGAACTCGCCCAGTTGCGGGAGGAGTTTAATAGCCAAAAAGCTCAATGGGACAACGAAAAGGCGGCGATTGCGCGTGTGCAGAGCCTGAAAGAGGAGCTGGAAAAACTGCATGCGGACATTGAACGGGCGGAAGAACAATACGACCTCAACAAAGCGGCCGAATTGAAATACGGCCGCTTGCCGGCAGTGCAAAAGCAACTCGAAGAGCAGGAGAAGCTGGCCGAAGGACAACGGTCGGCCCGTTCGTTATTGCGGGATAAGGTTACGGAGGAGGAAATCGCCCGCATCGTGGAGCGGTGGACGGGTATCCCTGTGTCGCGCTTGATGGAAGGGGAGCGGGAGAAATTGTTGCATCTGTCCGACATCCTGCATGGGCGCGTGGTCGGACAGCAAGAAGCCGTCACCAAGGTGTCGGAGGCGATACTTCGTTCCCGCGCGGGCATCCAGGACCCCAATCGGCCCATCGGCTCGTTTTTGTTCTTGGGGCCCACCGGTGTCGGTAAAACAGAGCTCGCCAAGGCGCTCGCGGCCTGCCTGCTGGACGATGAGCGTAACATCGTGCGCATAGATATGAGCGAGTATATGGAAAAGCACGCGGTATCTCGACTTGTCGGTGCGCCCCCCGGCTATATTGGCTATGAGGAGGGCGGCCAGCTCACCGAGGCGGTGCGTCGCCGTCCATATAGCGTGGTGCTGTTTGATGAGATCGAAAAGGCGCATCCGGACGTGTTCAACATTCTGTTGCAGGTGCTGGACGATGGTCGCATTACGGATTCGCAGGGGCGCACGGTGGATTTTCGCAACACCATCGTCATTCTCACCAGCAATTTAGGCTCGGCGGCTTTGCTGGATGGCATAGACGGCGAGGGCAACATTACCGCAGATGCCCGACAAGAGGTGATGGCGATGTTGCGCCAAGCCTTCCGTCCGGAATTCCTCAATCGATTGGATGAGATTGTGTTTTATAAACCGTTGACGCGTGAGGCAATCGAGCAAATTATCGATTTGTTGTTGGAAGCGCTGAATCGGCGCTTGGCGGAAAAGCAATTATCCTGCGTGCTCACCGATGAAGCAAAAGACTTTGTGGTGGAGAATGGGTTTGACCCCTTGTATGGTGCGCGACCCTTGCGGCGCTATCTGCAAAGTCGGGTTGAGACGTTGTTGGCACAAACCATTTTGCGGGAGGATCCGGCTCCCGGTACGGTGCTGACCGTTGCCCGAAAAGGGGATGCGCTGACGGTATCTCTCTCGTGATTCTAGAATAATCTCAGAAAAAAACCCCCGCACCGTGGTATTTCCACGGTGCGGGGGTTTTGTTTGTTAATGGAATCCTTTTTTGAGTTTGTCGAAAAAGGAGGTGCGGCGTTGGTAGTTTTTGTTTCCGGTGGAGTTTTCGAACGCTTGCAGCAATTTGCGTTGTTCGGCGGATAGGTTTTTCGGCACTTCCACCGCCACCCGCAACAGCAAATCGCCGACACCGCGGCCGCTGAGATGCGGGATGCCCTTGCCCTTGATGCGCAGGATGTCCCCGGGCTGGGTGCCCTCCTTGATGGTGTGCGTCATGCGCCCGTCGAGGGTGGGGATTTCTATCTCCGCGCCGAGCGCGGCCTGTGCAAACGTAACCGGCAATTCATACCAGATATTCACGCCGTCCCGCTCAAACAGCGGATGCGGCCGCACGCCGACCTGCACAATGAGGTCGCCCGCGGGGCCGCCGTTGCGTCCGGCGTTTCCTTTGCCGGCGATGCGGATGGACTGGCCATCGTCGATGCCGGCGGGGATGTTAATTTTGATTTGCTCCGTGCGTCGGACCAGCCCCTGACCGCCGCAATCGGGGCAGGGGTCGCTGATGATGCGGCCGCGCCCTTTACATTGGGGGCAGGTGGTTTGCGTGGACATCACGCCGAAGGGGGTGCGCTGTTGTTGCATCACCTGGCCGGTGCCATGGCAATGGGAACAGGTTTGGGGCGTGGTGCCTTTTTTGGCGCCATTTCCGCCGCAAGAGGCACAGGGGACGATGCGAGGCACGTTGACCTCTTTTTTGGTTCCCTTAGCGGCCTCTTCGAAAGAAATCATCACCGAGGCACCGCAATCGTTGCCGCGGCGCGGGGCGTTGGGGTCGGCGCGGCGAGCGCCGCCGAAACCGCCACCGAAAATGGAGGAGAACATGTCGCCCAGGTCACCGAAATCCACGTTCACGCCGCCGTAACCGCCATAGCCGCCGGGGGAGAAATTCGGGTCGACCCCTGCGTGGCCAAACTGGTCATACCGCGCCCGTTTATCCGCGTCGGACAGCACCTCGTGTGCTTCGCCTATTTCCTTGAATCGGGCTTCAGCCTCGGCGTCCCCCGGGTTGAGGTCGGGGTGGTATTGTTTAGCCAGACGGCGGTAGGCTTTCTTTATTTCGTCTTCCGAGGCGCCCTTTTGTAGGCCGAGCACCTCGTAATAATCTCGCTTATCTGCCATAGGTTATTCCTCTCCGAGCATAAATGTACAAAGCGGCACCACCGCCCGACGTTGCCGCCGGGCGGTGTGGAGCCTGTGAAAGGGTGAGGGGATTATTGCACGTCCCCGTTATAATAGCCTTCGCTATCGGGGGCGGCGGTGCCGTCCGGCGCCTGCTCGGCACCCGGCACGGGGCCGCCTTGGGGTGCGTTGGCCTGATAAATCTTCTCGCTGACGGCGTAGAAGGCTTTGGTCAATTCTTCCTGTTTGGCTTTGATGGCCTCGATGTCTTCGCCTTTGAGAACTTCTTTGAGTTGCTCAATTTTGCCTTGCAGTTCGGTCTTGTCAGCCTCATCCATCTTGTCGCCCATCTCTTCGATGGTTTTTTCGCACTGATACACCATCTGGTCGGCGTTGTTGCGGGTGTCGACCGCCTCGCGGCGCGCCTTATCCTCGCTGGCGTATTGCTCCGCCTCTTTGACCGCCTTTTCCACGTCCTCTTTGGACATGTTGGTGTTGGAGGTGATGGTGATGTGTTGCTCGCGGCCGGTGCCCAGGTCCTTTGCGGACACGTTCACG
>JAFPCP010000022.1 GCA_017423825.1 Clostridia bacterium
AAGGAAAAGGTGCCACGGCACCTTTTCTGCATACGGCGACATAGCCAAGTGGTAAGGCAAGGGTCTGCAAAATCCTGATTCCCCGGTTCAAATCCGGGTGTCGCCTCCAAACGAAAATCCGTTCACGAAAGTGGGCGGATTTTTGTTTGTATTATTCACTATTCATTTTTCATCATTCATTATTCATTAAAAAGGAACGGATTTTCAAATGAATAACGAAAAATGAAGTCGCTCACGCTAACGAATAATGAATAATTATTGCACCACAACCACTTTTATGCTATAATGATTAAAAACATATAAGGAGTTTTTCCTCTATGAACGAAAGCAATGTAAACGTCAATATTGAGAATGAGGAAGTTAAAAGCCCTATTTACAGTTCAAAGTTTTTGATGAACAAAGAATTGTTCTATGATTTTTGTTCCGTTAGTTATAACAGAACGAAAAAGGTGTTCTTGGTTTTCTTTTGTTTAGTCGCCTATCTAATAGGAATAAATCTTTTAGTTGGTAATTATGATATTGTTGTTGGTTTCGGTCCGTTCATATCGTTCTTAATGCTATTAACATATTTTCGGACAAAAAAGTCAATAAAAATCAATTATGAACGAAATTTAATTTCTGCAGGAAAAGAAAGCACCTTAAATTATGAACTTTTTGAGGATAAAATTGTTTCACATGTTGATGAACTAAAAAGAGAATATTTTTATCACCAGATAACGAAGTTCTTTGAAACAAAAAACTTTATCTTGCTTCATCTTCAACACAATTTGCACGTTACAATAGAAAAAAACAATCTTAATTTAAGTGTTGATGAAGTAAAAGACTTTTTGATGAACAAATGCACTCTTGTTAAAAAGAAAAAGTTCATTAACTGTGCAAACGATAAAAAATGGTCTTTAGTGTTTTTGATTGCACTAATTTTTGTTTCCATTGTGGGAACTGTTCTTGGATTGGTGTTAAAAATGAATTCAATATTTTAAGAAATAGGTTTTCAGACACATTTCATTCGTGTCATTAAGTTTAAACTACCCCAAAAAAGAACGAAGCAATCGCTTCGTTCTTTTTTTTATCCATTGCGAAAGCAATGGCATATCATCAACACGGCAATGCCGTGTTGTATCTCATCACACCGTAGTCGAGCCTCTGTTTCCGCCTGCCGAAGAGTCGGCATAATACTTAAACATCAAATGTTACGAATCAACTCTATAATTTGATTTATATTTTTCTTGCCGAATGAAACCGTATCATCGTTAATAACGAGGCAAGGCACGCTCATCACATTGTATTTGTTTTTGAGTTCTTCAAAATGCTGAAGATCGTATGCTTCGGCGCGAACATTTGGGTTTTCTGTTGCGATGCGTTGACAAGCAACGACCAGATCGGGACACATTGTACAGGATAACGATACCAATACCTTCATTTCCACTGAATTCTTAATATCTTTAATTTCTCGGTGGGTCTGATTGTCGATTTTTTGCCCCGGACCGGAAGCGTTGTAAAGACCAAGAATAAAGGATGTGAACTCGTGTCCACCGGGAACACCGTGAAACGCAACACCTGTATCCTCGCCGCTTTCAAGATAAACCCGAACACAAGGAGCCCCGTTGCTCGAATCGTTTCTTTCGGCTACCGTCACGGTGAGCTTGTCCGATAGTTCTGCAAGTTTTGTTATAAAGCTTTCTAACTCGTCTGAAATAGGACGGTTATCAAGAAAAAGTTTGAGTAGCAAATTGCGTTCCATCTTACTGAACACGCCTTCCAACTGCTCTTTCATCTCAGCCGTAGCGTCTCCCAAAACGTTGAAATTCGCTACATATATCAATGCGTATATGCAAGAAAAGGGCGACGATCTTCTGACGAGCGAGGCCGAGAAATTGATTATCGCACACAAGCCCGATTTTGTTTTTCTCTATATGGTGGAAACGGATGAGAAGGGCGGTCACGATAGCGGCTGGATGACGGAGGAATATTTGAGACGGATTTCCTTAGCTATTGGAAACGTGAAGCGAATAATCGAACAATTCGGCGACGAGTATTCCGTCATCATTATGGCCGACCACGGCGGTCATGAACGCTTGCACGGAACGCAGATGCCGGAGGATATGACAATCCCTCTGTTTTTCCACGGTCCGGATTTTGCCCCTGGCGAGAATATAACACACGCGTCGCTTTTGGATATTGCCCCCACGATCGCGGCCATTATGGGCCTTGACAGCGATCCGGATTGGGAAGGGAATTCTCTCATAAACAGATAATTTAATTCCCCCTCGGCTTTTGTCAAGCTTTTGCTGGGGTGGGAGAGATGCGAAAAGTCCTGTTCATTCGAACAGGACTTTTTTTAGGTGTATTTACTTGACGGCGAGAGGCAAGGCGCACTTGCTTTGCGTCGCCTTTCAGTCTCCCAGAGAAAACAAGGTGCTTTTGCGGTTTTTCTCATCGAATATATAGTTGTAGACCACTTGTTCGTATTCGCTGAGCAAAGCGGTGTAGGGGGATGTGCTGTTGCTCGTGTAATAATTTCCTTCGGCATCCATGTGTCCGACGGAATGGATGACCGGCAAGGTTTTGCTCAGTTGCAGCAAATACCGGTTGTAAGCGGGCAATTCCACCTGTGCGGTTTGCAGCAAGAGAGAGGATAGATAGTTGACGCTCAGACGTTCTATTTCCGCTTCGGCGATATCGTAGTTTGCCCAAATATAGAAGGGAGTTATATAGCGGGCTTGTTCTTGCTCTGCCGGCATAGAATATAGGGAGTTTACACCCATCAGCTGTTCCACAAAGGTCGTTTCGATGCTTGGCTGGTGGTCGCCGAACAGGCAGATGATGGTGGGTTCGTCTTGCGTTTCAAAGTAGTTCACGAGGTCGCCGAAAGCCGCATCCGAGCGCTTGATAAGCGAGAGGAATTGGTTTGTTTTCGGGTAGGCCACGGATACGTGTTCGCCGGTTTTGGTGGTTTCGGCGCCGTTGATGGCGGTGACGTATACGTCCTCTTGGAAATTGTCAAACGTCTCGCCGTATCCGCCGTGGTTTTGCATCGTGACATTGAATAAGAAGAACGGTTTATTGCGGTCGCGATTTTCATATAGGGAAATGACTTTGTCATAATTGCAACTATCGCTGACGTATTGGCGTAGCATCACGTTCTGTCCGGGGTATGCTTCGTTGACCAAGTCCTGTAAAAGCGCTTGGCTGTATCCGCTTTGCTGATAGCGGATGAGAATGTCGTTGGAAATGACCGAACCCAAAGACAGAAACCGTTCAAATCCGAAATGGTTATAAACGGCTATGCGATTCCATCCGCTGGCGTAATAGGGGTGGAAAGCGGTGGCGGAATAGTTCTGCTGTGTGAGGGTGGATACGAGCGACAACAACGGATTTTTCACATACAGCATATAGGCGTTGCTGCCCGCCGGGAAAAAGGAGGTCGATGCTCCGGTTAGGAACTCGAATTCCGTGTTGCTGGTGCCGGAGCCAATGACCGGTACGTGCAAATTTCCTTTCACGGTGTTTTCCGTTAGGTTACGCAAAAACGGCATGTAGTCGACGTTGGTTTGCAAATCCCCGAGCACTTGCAGGTCGGCCAGCGACTCGTTCATGATGCAGATGATGTGGGGTGTAACGGTGTCGTCAGGGGTGGAGGGTCGTTGGCTGATGCTGCTGTTTTCGTCGCCCAGCCGATTGGATACAAACGTCTCCACCTGTTCGGCGTCATAGCCGTCGGGTTTTGTGACGTATAGATATTTGGTGTTAAGGCAGAAGTTCATCACGACGCCGGTGCGGCGATAACCGCGGTTTTGGTTCCAGAAATCCGGTTTAAGCCCCACGTCGGCGTATTGATCGGTGAAGAAATATAAGATGCAGATAGCGGCAATCAAGGTGCCGAAGAAGACGCGGGAGGCAACGCGCAAGACGGTGTCCATGCGCGGGGTATGCAGTTTGTATCCGGCAATCTGCAAAAAGGCAAGCAACAAAACAGCAATAACGATTTGGTAGTTGAAAGAGAAGTCGTAGGCGGTGGCCACGTTGGCGGCGGTGCCGGCGCTGAACAGGTCCATCGGGACGAAGGGGGTGCCGCGAAACGCGCACACGTAATGGTTGGTCAGGCCGAGCAGGAAAAACAGCGGATTCACAAGCAGCATCGACAGCCGATAACTGCCGGAACACACATATACAAACCCGTAAAACAAGTAATACAGGATATAATTAAGCAACAGCGTTTGCGGTGACCAGTTCCAGGTGAAGACACCGTTCAGGCATTCCACCATGGTCATGGCGACGATGGGAAGTAGCGCCATCATGATGGTGCTGGTGATGCCGGCCGCCCGCTCGGTCATGCCGAAACGCAGGGAAGTGAGTGCGCCCATGATGAGACATGCGGCAATGCATAGTCCGCATAGGAGTGCGCCGCAGGTCACGGATTCTTGCAAGAATTCCCCGGCGTGCAACAGCGCGAAAGCCAGCAAAAGCATGGTGAATATGCCGCCGGCGACCAAACGGCGCGGGGTGGTCGACAGGGTGAAACACCGCCAAAAGGTGCAGGAGAACAATGGCTTTGCCATGCGGGACGGTATGCGATTGGTTTTGGTTGTGCGTGTGAAGAAAGGCATAGACGTTCTCCTCCTTTTTCGGTAAAATTCGAACATAATATCCTATTATACGGCATGATTGTGAATATTCTGTGAATGAACGGATATTTTCGTGGTTTGAAAGCGGCCGCTTTTTGTTGCGCCATTTCCATTGTCGGCGGTGGGTGGGAAATGTAAAAAACTTCGGCAAAGCGGTTGCTTTTTTTGGTGCAGGGTAGTATAATAAATGCAATGATATTAAACTGGGACGGGATGGCTTTTTGCCAGCTGTGATTACCGGTTTTACGGAGGGTGAAAGTATGAATTTGTTGGCTGTTTCGCTCGGCGAGATTTTGAGCGATGTAGGTTTGACAACGGTTATCGGTTTGGTTGTGGTGTTTTTTGTGCTGGTGTTGCTGACCGCCATTTTTAAGGTTTTCGGCACGGTTATGTCCCGTGGCGAAAAGGCCAGCCAATCTGTCCGTGAGCCGGCGCCGGTTGCCCCTGTGGCGGCGGCTCCGATGGTGGGCAACACCCAGACGGTTTCCTCCACGCCGGAGGTGTCCAATTCAATCCCCCCTGAAACGGTGGCGGTTGTTTCCGCGGCGGTGGCTTGCATGGCCCCGGCGGGTAAGCAATACGTCGTGCGCGGCATTCACAAACGCTAAGAGGGGGAGACACCATGCAACAATTTCTGAACGCACTTGCTTCTTTATGGAACGACTCCGGCTTGGCCCGCTTGCTGAATTTTCAAAACGGCGGCTGGAAAAATCTGATTATGATCGCGGTGGCTTGCGGGTTGTTATATCTCGCTATCAAAAAGCAATTTGAACCGCTGCTTTTGTTGCCGATTGCTTTCGGTATGTTGTTGGTGAATCTGCCTTTGTCGGGCGTGATGGATCCACAACGCAATTCCATGGTGGAATTCACGGAAACGGAACTTGTGCAATATGTGGAGGGTACATACGAGCAAGTATACCCCGTATACGAGCAAAAGGTAACGGTTTCCAGTGAGTATGGTGCCTACGTTTCCACGATGAAAACCTCTGCCGGTGATGTGGTGACGGTGTTCCGTGACGGCACAAAATTGTACAAAGCAGATATAGCCACCGACGGCACGATTACGGTGACCATTCCTATGTGGCAGCATTTTGAGCAGGGCGGTTTGTTCTGGTATTTATATCAGGGTGTCAAATTCGGCATTTATCCGCCGCTGATTTTCCTTGGCATCGGCGCGATGACGGATTTCGGCCCGCTGCTCTCCAATCCGAAGAGCTTTCTGCTCGGTGCGGCGGCCCAGATGGGTATTTTTGTCACCTATGTCGGCGCCCGTTTCCTGAATCTGCTTCCTTTTGCCGAGGCTTGGGGTGTTGATTTCACCACTCGTCAGGCGGCCTCCATTGCGATTATTGGTGGCGCGGACGGGCCAACGGCGATATTCCTCACCTCTAAGCTGGCGCCCGAATTGCTGGGTGCGATTGCGGTGGCGGCGTATTCATATATGGCGCTGGTGCCGATTATTCAGCCACCGATTATGCGCGCTTTGACCACCAAGAAGGAACGCGCGGTGGTTATGACGCAACTGCGCACGGTGTCCAAGACTGAGAAAATCATGTTTCCGGTGATGGTGAGCGTGATTTGCGTGTTGTTCCTGCCCTCGGCGGCCCCGCTCATTGGCATGCTTATGTTAGGTAACCTCATGCGGGAATCCGGTGTGGTGGATCGCATCAGCAAAACCGCCCAGAATGAACTTATGAACATCGTGGTCATTTTCTTGGGCGTGACGGTGGGTGCCACAGCGAATGCACACAACTTCTTGAAACCCACCACGCTGTTGATCATTGCTTTGGGCCTGATTGCATTCAGCATCGGCACGGCCGGCGGCGTTTTGTTCGGCAAACTGATGTACGTTTTCTCCGGCGGCAAGGTCAATCCGCTTATCGGTGCGGCCGGTGTGTCTGCGGTGCCTATGGCGGCGCGTGTGGCGCAAAAGGTCGGTCAGGAAGAGGATTCTTCCAACTATCTGTTGATGCATGCTATGGGCCCCAATGTGGCCGGTGTTATCGGTTCGGCGGTGGCTGCCGGTGTGCTGCTCACCTTGTTTGGTTAAAATGGTGTATGCTAAGAGGCTGAACGATCGGTCGTTCAGCCTCTTTCAATCTTATGAATGATATAAAGGCGGTGGATATATGTTAACACCAATGGAGTTTCAGTCTTTGCGCCGTGCGGTGATTGACCGGCATTTTTCCCGGATGAACGCCCCACAGCGCGAGGCGGTGTATCATACCGACGGTCCGTTGCTGATTTTGGCTGGTGCGGGCAGCGGAAAAACCACCGTGCTGGTCAATCGAATTGCGAATCTGGTGCGGTTTGGCGGTGCGTATGATAGCGAGCGTGTACCGCCTTTGGACGCGCAGACGGAACAAACCTTGCGCGCGTGTGCGCAAGGAGATGCGCCGTTGGGCGCGGATTTGGCGTCGGTTTTGGCGGTGGATCCTTGTCCGGCTTGGCGGATTTTGGCTATCACGTTCACGAATAAAGCGGCAGATGAACTGAAAGAGCGCCTGTCCCGCTTGTTGGGGCAGGAAGGGGAAGAGGTTGCCGCCAGCACGTTTCATGCCTTCTGTGTGCGTGTTTTACGGCAGGATGGGGAAGTTTTAGGCTTGTCCCGGCATTTCTCCATCTATGACACGGACGATAGCCGTCGGCTGATGAAAATTTGCATGAAAGAATTGGATATTGACGAAAAAACGATGGGGCATAAGGCGATTCTTAATGAAATCAGTCGTGCAAAGGATGGTTTGTTGTCCCCGGAGGATTTTGCTGCCGAATATGGAAATAGCCCGGATATTCGTATGCGCTTGGTAGCCAAGGCGTATGCGTTGTACCAAACGCGTTTGCAGGAAGCGGATGCGGTGGATTTTGATGATTTGTTGAGCCGCACAGTGGATTTGTTCACGCGGTTTCCTGCGGTGTTGGAACGGTATCAGCGCCGTTTTCGCTATTTGATGGTGGATGAATACCAAGACACCAACCATGTGCAATACCGCCTTATCAGCCTTTTGGCGGCTCGCTCGGGGAATTTGTGCGTCGTTGGTGACGATGACCAGAGTATATATAAATTCCGCGGCGCAACCATCGAGAATATTTTGGGTTTTGAAGAGGAATTTCAAGGATGCCGCGTGATACGGTTGGAGCAAAATTATCGCTCCACCAAACGCATATTAAACGCGGCCAATGCGGTGATTGCCCGCAACAAAGGGCGTAAAGGCAAAACTTTGTGGACAGAAAACCCCGACGGAGATGCCATCCGTATTGTCACGCTGGACAACGCGGAGGAGGAAGGACGCTATATCGCTGACACCGTTCTGGAAGGGGTGGCGGATGGCCGCCGTTTCAGCGAATATGCCGTGCTGTATCGCGCCAACGCACAGTCCAATGCGATTGAGCAGGCGCTTGTGCGCAGCGGTGTACCATACCGCGTTATCGGCGGTCATCGGTTTAACGACACCCAAGAGGTGCGGGATGCTATGGCTTACCTGCGGGTTATCAATAATCCGTGTGATGAGGTCAGCTTGCGGCGGATTATCAACGTGCCCCGCCGCGGCATCGGCGAAACAACCATAGAAAAAGCGGCCGGCATCGCGGCTGCCACCGGACAATGCCTGTATGCGGTGTTTCAAAACGCAAAACACCATCCCGAACTGAGTCGCGCATCTGACAAGCTGAAACACTTTACAGATATATTGGACGGTTTGCGGGCGTTAAATGACGACGGGCAGACCTCGTTGCACGCGTTATACACCACCATGCTGGAACAAACGGGGTATTTGGCTATGTGGAAATCCCAAGGGGATGTAGAAGCGGGCCGGGTAGAAAATCTGGAAGAGTTGTCCTCGACCATTCAGCGGTATGAGCGCGATTGTGGCGCCGAGCCCGCGGATTTGGCCGGTTTTTTGGAAGAACAAGCCCTCATGACCGACGTGGATAATTACGATGCAAATGCGGATGCGATGGTGTTGATGACCATGCATGCGGCGAAAGGATTGGAATTTCCGGTGGTGTTGTTGCCGGGTTTTGAGGATGGCATTTTCCCCGGTTACCAAACCATGTTTAATCCGACCGAGATGGAAGAGGATCGACGGCTGTGTTATGTCGCGGTAACGCGTGCCAGGGAGCAACTGCACATAACCCGCGCGAAAAGCCGTATGCTGTACGGACAAACCAATCGCAACGCCCCGTCGCGCTTTTTGCAGGACATTCCCGCGGAGTTGACAGAGGAAATCGACCGCAGTCATTCTTTCACGGGTTTTTCGGACTACGGCGGCTCCCGTTGGGATAGCGGATATGGCGACAGACACACCGCGTATGCCGGTGGCTTTTCGGGTGATTTCTCGGGTGATTATTCCAACAACTATTCCACCCGTTCCGTTCATTCCAAATCTACGGTGGCAGCCACGCCAAAGCAGGTGAATACGGCAAACTGGCAGACAGGCGACCGTGTGCATCATGCGAGTTTTGGGGACGGCGAGATTGTGTCTGTGACGCCTATGGCCGGAGATACCTTGTTGGTGATTCAGTTTGAAGGCGCCGGTCAAAAGAAACTCATGGCGAATTATGCGAAATTGGACAAGCTGGATAAGGGATAATGTATCCTTGCAAGAGGAAAAAGGGTAACCAAATCCGGGGTTGCTACATACATTGTAGTAGAGCGACCGGGCGGTGCCCCGCTCAATTTTGCAAGGGAGGAAATGCGCTATGGCGGAACAAAAATTCATCTGTGATAACGGATGCAAAGAGGCGGTATGCGTAGACGCCGGACGGGTGTATGACAGCTGTTGTGAATAACCCCCTGCAAGTGCGAATTATGGAAATGTATAAAAAGCACCGACCTGTAATAGGTCGGTGCTTTTTTTGGGGGGGTGGTGCGTCGTTTTCATCGCCAATATACGTCCAGTTCAAACCGGTCGGGCGGCCAACCCGCCTGCTTGCGATAAAGTATCTGCTCAAAAAAGAGTTTGAAGAGTTGGTTTTGCCGCGCGGGGCTCGCGGTTTTAATAAGAG
>JAFPCP010000023.1 GCA_017423825.1 Clostridia bacterium
AAAGGCCGAAACTTCCCGCGGCTCATCAAAGGCAAACTCTTCCACGGCGCCGGTGGCGCGGTTCAAGGACAAGAAGCCTACCGACACTCCGTTTTTATCACGCACGGTAATAGCCTCCCGGTGCCCGCTGCAAAGCGCCGGAATAAAATCCTCCGGTCGCCGTTTGATATAATCGCACCGCCGTTCCGAGCGGGCTTGCTGCAGCGGAACGTCATCCGGTGTCATCGGGGAAAACACATAGCGCTCGCCTTCCGACGGCTGGAAGGTCAGCAAATATTCAATGCCGCAGCCTACGTAACCAACCCTGCCGTAACGCACCGGATTGCCGTGCAGATAGCCGACATCTCCGATCTCGTCGCAAATCCGATTGATTTCGTGCAAAATTGCCGACATAACACCCCGGTTGCGATAATCCTCGTGTACAGCCACGTTCCCGTTGCCGATCAGGCGGATGTGCTGCGTGCCGATTACATAATCCAACGGATACATCGCTGCGGTGCCGATCAACTTTCCGTCCTCAAATGCACCCAGATGCGAAGCCGTGGCGTACGCATTGGGTTGGGCGAATAACCGTGGAAACAACTTTGTAAAATCCGTTTCGCGGCCGTTGGAGCGGCTGAATACACCGGTCAGCAGATCTCGCAATTCGTAGAATTCATGGGGCGCAACGATCCTGATTTCCATAGGAACCCTCCTCGGTGGAAGTATTCTATTGGTATTATATCAAACCCGCGGAAAAAAGAAAAGGCATCGCCGAATGTGAGCGAAGATTTGCGCTTTCCGCATCCATGGCAACAAGGATGTGTTTCAACGTCTTTTTCTCTGTGTATGCCTGCGCGGGAGACCGTTGATTTTGTCATTCGCTTGTGAGATAATGGAGTCACATTGGGACGGGAGGCGTTCTTTATGAAAAAGATATTGGCGATACTTTTGGCTTTATTGCTGGCATTTGCGTTGGTGGGTTGCAACCGGCAGGGCGCAAACGAAACGCCGGATGGCAACCTTCAGGATCCTGCCGGTGACGGCGCAGGAAATGGCCAGACTTCCGGGAATCAGGACGGCAATACCGGCGTTTATGGCACCGGTGCAGATTTGTGGGTGGCGGATCCTACCGGTGGCACGCAGGCCTTTGCGTTGTTCAAAAAAGATGTGTTTGGTCATCCAAATGACAATCCCTGGCATTATTGGAATGATGCCCGACAGACGCTGGAAAGATGGACCTGGAACGAAACTACCGGTGAGCTGTTTGTGTGGCGCATGAAAAAGACGGCTGCGTGGGAAGAAATCACCGATGATTTGCAGCTGACATGGAGCGTGTTGGAAGATGCTGCCGACCGTGAATTGGTGGGTAAAACCGGAACGGGACGGTTGGTGACGCCTGCGTGGTTTTCAGAGAATACTGCATACGAGGCGCAGGCAGACTATGCGGTTACCGGCGCGATCTGGTATGACGCGGTAGACGGCATGACCTATGCCATGCTGGCCTTGGGTGATGACGCGGTGTTGCGCGATCCCTATCCGACATTTACGGTGTCCTCTCGTGCCAGTCTGGAGTTTGCGTCCTATTCGGAAGCATTGGAGTTTTTGCGGCTGCATAATTACCACGGTAATGAAGCATATCCCTTGTTTACCCGAGTGGAAGCGGATAACACGCAGACCATCATTCAGATGAATGACGCCGCCGAAGTCTGTTGCCGTGTCGGCACAGACAACGATTTTACGGAAACCATTTATGAACCGAGCAATCGAATCCGAAAACAGCGGAACAAGTATGTGACCGAAGGAACAAACCAGGTAGAATATACATACGAAAATGAAATCCTGGTGCAAAAACTGACCTTTGATGCCAATCGTAATCTGTTGGAGCAGTACAGTTATCATATTGAGAGCGGTTCTACCCAACGAATCACATACAAAGATTGGAAGCCGGTGTATTCCTATTCCGATACCAAGGAAATGACGCAAGAAAGTTGGTACGAGGGTACGATCCGTACCACCAAGCGATACGATAAACGGAATCAAAGAACGATCACCGCCAAGTATAAGGCGCTGCAAGAGGGCGAAATTACCAAGGAGTATATCCTTAGCCGAGAGGGCGACTGGGGTTATACAAAATATACGTATGT
>JAFPCP010000024.1 GCA_017423825.1 Clostridia bacterium
AATTGCTAGGTGGCAACACTATGGCAACGAAAAATCTGATAGTCCATACTTTATGGATAATACAGGTGTATGAGATACCACGAGCTATAGTTCCTAAACAAAATTGTTTAGGTTAGGTCTCTCGGGAGCGAGTGGGAATAACTTTATATCTCTAAAACCCCCTTATTTCAAGGGATTTTATGGTTCTCATTTTGCTAATGACAGCAAAATGACAGCAAAAAATATTGAGGATGCTCTGCTTTTTACGGCAGAGCATTTTTTTGTGGAACTTTGTATGTAGAATTACTCTGCAACTTCGCCGAATAAAGTTTCATAGATTTCAACCGTTGAATGAGTTGCGACCCATTCTTTAGCTTCGTCTAATGATAGTGGAATAATGTTTTCTCCACCAGTGCGACCGTCAAAGCAAGTTTCAGCATACTTACTCATAGCACCACCATGACCATACACAAAAAATTCTTTCGTGTGTTTTTGGTAAAGTCTTTCGTAAAAAAAGCGAAAATCACTACAAGGGCAGTCATTACTATATGAAGCGATTACCTTTGCGGTATCAGTATCGTATTTACGACCATTAATTATCTTTTTCATACATGCTTTCTCGCTTTCCTATCTTACAGGCTGGGTGGATATGTGCTTCTCGTCGTATTTCACGGCGGTGGAACGCCCCGTGCGTTCCTTGCTGACCTCCTTTTTCGGGACGCTGGTGTTTCCGATTGCGACGCTCTTTATTCTCACGCCTATATGGCAGCTCAACGGCGTTTGGCTTAGTGCGGTGGTGTCCTGCACAGCCAGCGCGGTGCTCACGTTGATTTTGGCAACTTTTAAGCATGCATAAAAGAAAGAGCTAACGGCATGGAGCGCCGTTAGCTCTTTTTATATCCCTTGCAAAAGGTTAAATCTTTCCATCGCGATGGCAAGGAACAGCGGCGACAGGGAACATCCCTGCCGCCGCCGGTTGTTTATATCTTCTTGTCAGGATAAAGCAAGGCTGCGTTAAGCGGTTTTTTGCTTGTTTCGCACAAACAACCGGGAAACTCCTCGTATCAGCACGCTCACAATTAAGCTGAGCGCAAACAACAACACTAGCATGCCGCCCGTATACAAAACCTCTAAAACAACACCATGCGAAAAGCCAGACAACCAGTCAAAAAGGTTGGTATGCACGGCATACCGATACAACACGTTTCGAATTGGGAAATGCACGAGATATATCATAAAGGTATGTCCGCCGAGCCAAGAAATGAGACGGCCGGCCGCTGCTTCGGCACAACGCCCGTTACGGGCGGGCAGGCAAAACAACAGCACACACACCGCGCAAAGCAAGCCTATCGTGCTATACCAATATAAAACCGCCTTGCTGCCGGACGCGTACACAATATACATACGCACAAGATTGAGCAAAACAAAGGCAGCAGCCGGCAATAGTATCTTTTTTGTGCGGTGTTGCGAAGAGAGCCAAGCGTCCTTATGTTTATATAAAATGTGACCCCAAAGCATTTCCACTGCCGCCGGCACCGCGGCGTTGATGCTGTGGTGCGAGAAACCAAACAATTCGTTTTTGCTCCAATCATTAAGCAACAACAGGGCAAAAGAAATCCCCATAAACCATTTTTCTCGTCGCACATCTGCGTCCATCCACTGCGCAAATGCTTGCAAAACCGGAAACGCCAACAAAACCAGCAAATATGTATAGCAATACCACAGATGCCCTGTGCCGGGAATGGTCAATTTGAGCATCAAGGCGCTTTTCAGTCCGTCCCAATAGGCGGTCGGTGTGTGGGACAGACTCTCTGCCAGCGAGGTGCCATCAAACAGCCATCCGGAAAAATGCAAACAAACAAGAGAAAATAGCGCAATTGGCAACGCTATTGTTCTTGCGGCGCGCCGAAGCACGGTGGCATACGGCTGTGGGCGGAATAAAAAACATCCCGTAATCATCCAGAAGATAGCGACGCCGTCCGCCAACAAACAATTGATAAAGCCGCGGCTTAAATCATACGAACCGGTCGCAAAATCCGCCAAACTAACGTGCACACCCACTACAATCAAACACGCGATTACGCGCGCCAGTTCGATGCCAACGTCCCGACGACTCTTTTTCACGCTCATACTTCTCCCGCCTTACATCCTGGTTTTTCGAAACACAAGAAATTTGCTTATGAAATAATTCAGCACCACAACCACCACTTGGGCAATCACTTTCACCGCCATGTTGGGGCAGTGCAACTGTTGGATGAAAACCCACAAAATCAGTTCTTCCACCCCCAGTGTTGCCACCCGACCGGAAAAGAACCGAAAAACTTGTTTGGATAAAGCACGCCAGCCATGTGCTTGTTGCTCAAACACCCAAATGCAATTGGTGACATAGGCAAAACTCACCGCGGCTATCCACGAAACCACATTGCCGAACAACACGCCCATGCCGAGCGGCTCACTGCAAAGCCAGTAAGAAAAAATGCTGACGACCATCGTTAGACCGCCGAAAAACAGATACAGCAGCACCTCTTTATGTTTGCGATAAAGGGGGTTGAATATCCGTAAAAAGGGCAACGTCATCAATCGGTCAAATATATCCTTTTCCTTGCTCATATCGCTTCATTCCGCCGATTCTTTAATTCTTTGAACCGGTCAGCGGTATAATGCAATTGCATCTCAAAGTCCTGCCGATTCTTTTGCTTGATGGTATCCAAGACCATGCCGGAAAACAAACTGATTAACGCCGCCAACGCCACCACACCGCAGGTCAGTAAGGTTGGCAGTTTTTCCACTAAACTGGTTTGCAAATACGAAATAAACACCGGAATGAAAAAGCCTGCGGAAAGCAGCCCCAACAATAGAGCTACCAACGAGAAAAAGCCCATTGGCCGATAGTTTTTGAACAACCGTACAATCGTCCAAAGCACTTTTATGCCATCGGAATAGGTGTTCAGTTTAGACACCGAACCCTCCGGACGGTCGCGGTATTGAATCACCACGTTTTCACAAAGCATATTTTTATCCCCGGCATGGATGGTCATCTCGGTTTCAATCTCAAACCCCTTGGATAAGACCGGGAAGGTTTTCACGAAGGAATAACTGAACGCCCGATAGCCGGTCATGACGTCTTTGATACCAAAGCGGAAAATAAGCTGAATGGCCTTGCGCACGAGGCTGTTACCCATGTTGTGAAACGGCCGCTTGTTCTCCGTGAAATAGGTGGAGGAAAGGCGGTCCCCCACAACCATATCCACCTGCTTATTAAGCACCAAATCACACATCTGTGCGGCGAACTCGGCCGGATAGGTGTCGTCGCCGTCGGTCATCAGATAACACTCGGCATCAATTTCGCGGAACATGCGTCGGATGACATTGCCTTTTCCTTGCGCATATTCCCGTCGCACCACCGCACCGGCACGGGCGGCGAGGGCGGCTGTGTCGTCGGAGGAATTGTTGTCATACACGTACACCGTTGCTTCCGGCAAGGCGGCTTTCATGTCTTTGACAACCTTTTCGATGGTGGCCGCTTCGTTGTAACACGGAATGAGTATTGCAATTTTATCCATTTTCATACAAGTCCTTTCTGTGGTTTATTCCGCCGCGTCCGTCGGCTGTGTGTTGTCGGCGGATGCGGGCTTTTCCTTGCGCCCCAAAAGAGGAAGCAGCGCCGGAACGGCAGCCGCCGCCGGACTATAATAACGGAAGGAATCATTCACCGGGGAGGCCACGCATGTCAGCGCCATAATACCAATCGCCAACACCGGAATCAAAGCATCGTAGCGTTTTTTGCGCAGAAAATGATAACCAATCAGCACCGCGGCCCATGTGTATGAGGCAATAGAATTGGTCAAACTGAGAACGGGGATGTTTTCCCATATCCTGGCCCAGGCATGCAACGCCTCCCGTGCCGGTTCCAACGGTTCGATATAATGAAAATCGAACCCGTGTTTTTCAATAAACCAGTTCACACGAATCCAGTTGAATATGGTCATGCCGCTGTTCTGGTTGCCGGCTCCGTCCGGCAATTTGGGGGTGAAGGCGTAATATCCATAGGAGCCTCCTACCGCCGATTCGATATATGTGTCAGGATATTTGAAAAACATCGATGCCCAAGCCTTAAAATAGTTCTTTTTCGCATCCTCGCCGTTTTTGTCTTCTTTGCAGCGATCTTTTATCGGGTCGGATAGCACGGGGTCATAGAGCTGCGCCATGGTATTGTAATCCAAATAGGCATGGATGCTCTCTTTTTCCTCCGGGGTGATTTCATCCCCGTGGTATTTGACGGTTCTCGCGGTTTGCTGGAAAAACAGCGACAGCGCCTCTTTCTGACTGCCCGGTGTCACATTCCCATAGGTGAATATATAATGATTAAATGCAAAATAAATCAAAACGCCGAGCAACAGAGTCGCACATTTAAGAAAATGCACCTTCTTACACAACAAATACACAACCAGCAGGCCGGTTGCCGGCACAATCGCGTAAATGGGATTGTTACGAAGCAGGGCGGTCGCGGCGGTTATGATACAGCCGCTTATACAATCGCCCCAAGTAACCGCTTGTTTGCGCGCGCGCAAAACAAGCGTCACCAAACTAATTACATACGCGCAGAAAGTGGCCGCCGCTAGGGAGTCCTTGAAAGCGTGTTTCGCGTAGGCACCCCAAACGGGTGTCACGGCAAAAAAAGCTAACACCAGCAAGCAAACACCGGTGCGAAGCTCCGCCTTACGCATCTGGTGAACACAACAGGCATAAATGCCGGCCATGACCAAATCACGCAACAACACAAATAGGAAGATGCCCAGATTTTCGCTGCCGAGCTTCACGCCGATGCGGTAAAAAACAGTCAACACATAAGAGGCAAAAAATGGGTCGTGGTTGCTGCGTGCAAACTTGCCCAGGGACAAAGCCGAGCACAATTGCCGGTATACGTCCCAGTCCATGCTGGCCGGATAATAGGCTGCGACCCACGGAAGCCAGCACAATAAAATCACGCAGAAGCTCACCCGCCACGGGTGGTTTTCAAACAAGGAAACAAACCAGTTCGGCCTTTCTTTTCCTTGGCGGGATGGCGTGTGTATGGAATCCAGCCCCCGCAAAAACCAATACGCCAGCAAATAGAACAAAGTTGCCCAACCGGCGATAAGACACACGGTGGCCAATCCCCAAGATGCGAACTCGAAAAATGGCAAATCGTCCAGGTGATACATCAGCAGACCGAACACGTTGAGCGTGCTGAACACCACGCTGATAATACCTAAACCGACACGAAAAGGCTCTTTTTTGCGTGCCATATTGGTTAGCGTGATATATGCAAATGCGGCCAACAAGACGCCGATCAAGGACCACACAAGCCCATACCCGCCCAGCCATTGTTGCACTCTTTCCAAATTGCGGGCCCAAAAAGAGGTGGATTGTATTTTTGGCATAACGTATCGAAAGGAAAAAACCATTGACAAACATACGCCAAGCAAAGCCGACACAAACAATCGTTTTCTATCGGCTTTTTCCATCGTTCCGCATAACATATGTATCCTCCCTTGTTTTTCACCCAACATGTGTCCGCGCTATTATACGCAAAAAGTATACCACGCCCGCATGCAAAAAACAATACCCTTCCCGGAAGAACATGCCATCCTTCCAGGAAGGGGGTGCGTTTTTTCGTTGACACGTGCCGCCGGGTAGGGGGCGGATTACGATTTATCCCCCGGCTTGGCAACCAGCGCACATAAAAAGCCGAACAAAACCGCTGCGGTGATGCCGCCGGCGGCACCGGTGAGTCCACCGGTCAGCACGCCTAACAGGCCTTTTTCGGTTACCGCTTGTTCGACACCTTTGGCTAGGGTGTAACCAAAGCCGGTCAACGGCACGGTGGCACCACACCCTGCAAAATCCACCAGCGGCTGGTATACACCCAGGGCGGTCAGCGCCACACCCAGCGTCACGTACCCCACCAGAATGCGTGCCGGCGTCCATTTTGTGTAGTCAATGAGCAGCTGTCCCATCACGCAAATAAGGCCACCCACCACAAATGCCTTTATCAACATCCACCAATCCATTCGGCCATCCTCCTCCTGTATGTCACCTCTATTCTGCCGAAAATACAGAAAAATATGCATCCTTGCAAAAGTAATACTGGACTTATATGGTTGTTTCTGCTATAATGACGCCAACAAGCATTACATTAAGGAGTGAAAAATTGTATGGACCCCGACAGTATACAGCCTATTTTATGGATGTTGCTCTTAGTTGTCCTGTCCGCTTATTTTTCCGCTACGGAGACCGCTTTTTCATCGTATAACCGCATTCGGATGAAAAACATGGCCGAAAACGGCAATCGTCGTGCGGCACTTGTTCTGCGCCTCTCCAAACAGTATGACCGTCTGTTATCCACTATTCTTGTGGGTAATAACATTGTGAACATTCTGCTCACCGCGATTGCGACGCTCTTTTTTGTCCAGTTATACGGCGAGGGGCGTGGCGCCACCATTTCCACGGTGGTGTCCACCATTGTGGTGCTCATTTTCGGCGAAATTTCTCCTAAAAGTCTGGCCAAGGACTATGCAGAACGGTTTGCCATCGCCACCGCACCGTTGTTGCAAGGCGTTGTTTGGTTGCTGTATCCCGTCAATTACATCTTTTCCTTTTGGAAAAAGTTGTTACAACTGATATTCAAATCCCCCGATGACCAAACGGTCACCGAGGAGGACCTGTTGACCATCGTGGATGAGGCCGAACAGGATGGTTCGCTTAACGAACAGGAGAGTGAACTTATCCGTCGCGTCATTTCTTTCAATGACCGGGAGGCGGTGGATATTCTCATTCCGCGCGTGGATGTGGTCGGCGTGCCGGCGGATGCCACGGGCGACGAATTGGGGCGTCTGTTTGACGAAACGGGCTATTCCCGTCTGCCGGTATATGGCGATACCATGGATAAAATTCTCGGCATCGTGCATTACAAAGATTACACCCGACACCGGATGGAAAACCCGAAGCCGATCGACATCATGTCTGCGGCGCTGTTCATTCCGCCGACGCTTAAAATTCGCTTGTTGTTGAAGAAATTGCAGGATGAAAAATCGCACATTGCTATTGTCACGGATGAATACGGCGGTACGCTGGGCATCGTTACGATGGAGGATGTGCTGGAAGAGCTGGTTGGCGACATTTGGGACGAACACGACGATGTGATAAACTCGATCTCTCTTCTGCCGGACGGCACTTGCTCGGTTTTGTGTTCCACCGATTTGCAGGAACTCATGGAGCATTTCGATTGCAAAACGGACTGCGAATCCAGCACCGTCAGCGGTTGGGTGATGGAAGCCTTAGAGCGTATCCCCGTCGAGGGCGATACCTTTACGGCGGACGGGTTACAGGTCACCGTAGTGCGTGTGGATAAAAACCATCCGGAAACCATCCTGGTTTCCCCCGCAGATATAGCGGATGCTGAAACAGAAGAATAAAAAAGGCCGCCGCCGACAATCTGTCGGCGGCGGCCTTTTTATGCAAATATGGGTGTTCAGATCGGGGCGTCCTCTCCTGTGAACAACGGCGCATGGCCCGCGATATATTGCTCACACAAGGATAGGGGACATTCTTGTGAAACCGCCACGCGAAAGGCTTGTTGCGCTTCGTCGTATGCCTCGCCCGCCGTATGCGCCACCCGCATCGCTTCCAGCGACTGCGCGCAAAGCGGTGCTCCTATGGATTGCATGGCTTCTCTGGCTGGTTCCACGAGCTGCTTGGTGGCGGTGGACATAAGCCCCGCAAAATCCGAAACCGCCATCTCTTTGCACACCGCCCATACGCTGTATACCACCGTAAAGGCGTGGTCCATTTGCGCCAACGTTTGGATGGGGTTCGCACGTCGCGCGGCCACGGTTTTCGCCAACACGTGGCTGACCACGGCGTCCACCTGTTCGTCCGCCGGAATGGCGGCAAACACCGCCGGCGTGAGCACGGCATATTTTTTCATCAGGCGGTTTGCTCGTGTGTCACGCCCGTGCCCCTTGCCGATTCTCGCAGCAATCAAGATCAGCACCGCCACGGCACCTATCAGGGCCCATTGTTTCCATTCCATGTGTCATTCTCCTTCGCACGCTTGGTTTTTATCCGCCAGCAGCAAGCGGTATATGTCGCCCTTTTTGAGACCGGTGTCTGCCGCGGCTTGCTTGGCCGCCTCAGAGGGGGATACCCCTTGCGCCAAATACGACCGGGCAATTGCCAACGCCTGTTCCGGTGAAGGTGCCGACGCTTGTTGCGGGGGCGCGCCTTCCACCACCAGCACGAACTCCCCGCGCGGTGCTTCGGTCGCAAAGCGCTGTGCCGCTTGGTCGAGGGTGGTGCGGATGACTTCTTCGTGTATTTTCGTCAATTCCCGCACGAGCGCCACGCGTCTGTCGCCCAGCGCGGCAAACAAATCGGCGAGGGTAGCGGGCAGTTTATGCGGGGCTTCATAGAACACCAAGGTGCGCGGCTCCCGCCGCAAACCGTCGAGATGTTCCCGTCGCGCGCGTTTGTTGACGCTTAAAAACCCTTCAAAGGCAAACCGGCCGGTTGGCAGCCCCGCCAACGCCAGCGCGGTTGTCAGCGCTGTTGGCCCCGGCACCACGCCGACGGGAATACCTTTTTGGTGGCACAGGTCCACCAAATCCTCTCCCGGGTCGGAAATGGCCGGCATGCCGGCATCGGTCACCAACACGCCGTTTTCCCCCGCCAGTAAGCGCGCACAAATCTGTTCGCCTCGCTCGCGTTTGTTGTGTTCAAAATAACTGACCAGCGGTTTGTGAATGCCAAAATGATTAAGCAATTTGAGCGTAACGCGCGTATCCTCCGCGGCGATGAAATCACACGTCGCCAAGGCCTCGGTTGCCCGCGGGGAAAAATCCGATAAATTGCCAATTGGCGTCCCTACGAGCGTCAATCGCCCTATATTGTGCTGTTGCATACATTCCACCTGCTTTATTCTATACTAAGAGGCTGCTCCCCGTATATTTCCCGATACATTGCAGTCGGCGTTCCGTCCGACTGTTGCAAGCAAAGCGGCGCCTCCCAGACAAGGCCGGGACGTCCGCCTTTGCGCGCTTCCAACAAAAACAGCCATGGCGCTGTATCCGCGCGTTGTTGCACCGGTTGCAACCGTTTTGGTTCCAGCCCACAAGCCGTCAGCGCCGCTAACACGGCGGACAACCGCTCGGGTCGATGACACAGACAAAACCGTCCGCCGTTGCACAACAGCCAAGTAGCTGCTTGGCACACCGCTTGTAGGGTGTCCGGTTTTTCATGGCGGGCTGTACGGGTTGCCTCGTCCTGACTGGTCTGACCGCTGTCCGGCGGGAAATACGGCGGGTTACACACCACCCGACGGAAACTGCCGGCCGGGGCGATTTCCCGCGGATGATACCAATCTCCCACCGCAAAGGTCGGCCGTGGCTCGTGCGGAAAGGCCGCCGCACCCATCTGTGCCAGGCGAATCGCTTGCGGCGCTATATCCACGCCGTGCACCGCGGTCGCTTTACCCATAGCGCACAGCCGCAAAGCAATCGCTCCGCAACCGGTACCGAGTTCGCATATCCGCTCGCCGGCTGTCGGGGCGGCAAAATGCGACAGCAATATCGCGTCTGTGCCAAAACGATGTGTTGCGGATACCGCCGCTTGTATGTCGCCCTTAACAGGCATCCAAGTGCTATCCATCTTTTTCCCTCCGTGAGAAAGAGACTATATAACAAAAAAGCCGGACAGCCAAAAAGCCGTCCGGCAATCCGTTGTGCGTTTATTCCGCAACAGGGGCGCCCACCGGGCAGACCTCCGCACAAGCACCGCAGTCAATGCAGGCATCGGCGTCGATGACGTATTTGCCATCCCCTTCGCTGATGGCGTCCACCGGACAACCCTCCGCGCAGGCACCGCAAGCGATGCAGTCGTCGTTAATCATAAAAGCCATGGTTACACCTCCCTGTCCATACATTGTCTTAATCATACCACAGAATTCAAAAAATGCAAGGTTTTTTGCAGTTTCTGTCATAGTTTTCCGATTTATGTCTTGTTTTCACCGGCGCTGGTGATTTTTTCCCGCACAGAAACACGGTTTGCATCCCGTTTCCGCCCACGGGAACGATGCCCTGCATGGTCTGCGTTATTCTTTTTGGTCGGCGGGGGAGTGCGGTCTTCGTTGGTCGGTTCCGTCACCTCGACCGCGGGCGGATTTTGCGCCGCTTCGACCGGTTTAGGTTGCCCGCCGCGGTTGTCCCGCGCTATCACCGTGACATCCTCCGCGCTCATTTCAGTTGCCGGAGAGTCAGGGTTTTTGTCTAAGCGCACTTTGACGCGACCGGTGAGAACCGCGCTTTCGGCCACCACACCGCGGCCTTCCGGCGTCATCACCACGGCCCCTACTTTGGGTGTGAGTTTCAATAATTCTTCATACATATCCTGTTCGTATTTCAAACAGCACATAAGCCGACCGCAGGAGCCGGAAATTTTGGTTGGATTGAGGGACAAGCCTTGTTCTTTTGCCATTTTAATCGAAACAGGCTGAAAATCGTGTAAAAACTGTGCACAGCAGAAGGGGCGTCCGCATATGCCGATGCCGCCCAATTTTTTCGCCTCGTCGCGTACGCCGATTTGATGCAGTTCTATGCGGGTGTGGAATTCCGCCGCCAAATCCTTCACGAGATTGCGGAAATCCACCCGTCCTTCGGCGGTAAAGTTGAAGAGGATTTTAGAATTATCGAATGCGTATTCCACATCCACGAGTTTCATATCCAGACCATGGGCCGCTATCCTCTCTTGGCATATGCGCATAGCCTCGCGTTCTTTGGCGACGTTCTCTTCCACGCGACGGCGGTCATCCGCATCGGCGCGACGCAACACCGGTTTGAGCGCCTTGCCAACCTCAGCACATTCGCGGTTGGCGCGCGCGACCTCGCCGCATTCGATGCCGCGTGAAGTCTCCACCATCACCAATTCTCCGGGCAATAAAACCAATTCTCCCGGATCAAAATCATATATTTTTCCGTTATTCCGAAAACGGACACCTACGGTCATCGCCATCGTGAAACCAACCTTTCCGTGCACCGATTGTGGGCTTTTATTGTATGCTTGTTTAACTGCCGGCCGCCTGTCGCAAGCAAGCGCACAGACGAGTGAGAAACAAGGTGTTGTTCATGTTGTGTTTGTGAGCCTGTTGCAACTGCTCCGTTTGCTCCAATAAGGATACCAGTCGCTGTCCGCTCAACCGACCGGCCAAGCTTTGCGCTTCTTTCGGGGCGGTGGACAGTAGCCGCCCGCCGCCATATTGCAAAACCAGCGCATCCCGTAACACGAGCTGCAAACCGGCGAGCACGCCGTCTGTTAGCGTTTTATCCTTTTCCAGTCGGGCGGTGAGCTGCAAAAGCGGCCACTCCGTCGGTGCAACCAAGGCCGCCGCCATAAGCGGCACCAACTCCAAAACCTGTTGCCACACGCCCTCGTTCAGCCCTTCGACCACGCGGCCGACACACCCGCCGAACAATGCGTGCGCCTGTTGCAACACCGCCTGTTCCGTTTGCGGCAAAAGTCGGCGCAACACCAGCAACGCCTCTTCCCATTCCACGGGGGACACCGGTATGCACACACAGCGAGAGCAAATGGTTTGCAAAAGCTGTGACCGATTGTTGCAAGTGAGAACAAACAGCACGTGCGCCGGGGGCTCTTCCAGTATTTTCAGCAAGGCATTTTGTGCTTGCGGGGTCATGGTGTGCGCTTGTGCCAAAATCATCACCCGATAGGGGGATTCATTGGGCAACACATAGGCCTCTTCGCGCAAACGGCGGATGGTATCCACCGACAAAGCTGCCCCGTCACCGCCAAATGTGACGATGTCCGGATGTGTTGTTTTTTGGCATGCGGCGCAAACGCCGCAAGGGCGCCGTGTGAAATCCGGCTCGCGGCACACCGCCGCGCGGGCAATGCATGCCGCCAGCATACGCCGACCGCTACCCGCTTCCCCTTCCAGTAACAGGGCATGCGGGAAGCGCCCGGCATCGATCATTGCGCCGAGTTGTTGCTTTGCCGCCACGTTGCCGGCAAATTCACCAAACTGCACCCCGCCCACTCCCTTTTACTTTATAATACTGTCTTTTATTATACACGAACTTATGAGTGGTGACAAGTTTTTTTTCGAGCGCGTACCGAAAAACAGTTTTTTTGCAAAATACGACTTTTCCCTTGTGTGCAATCGCAAAATATGGTATCCTATATATTGTGTTGTGGGAAGGATGGTGCGTATATGAAAAAAGGATTTGACAACGAACTGTATATGCGTAAGCAAAAGCAGCATATCTTAGAACGCATATCAAAGTTTGATGGAAAACTGTATTTGGAATTTGGTGGCAAGTTGTTTGACGATTACCATGCCTCTCGTGTGTTGCCCGGGTTCGAGCCGGATGCAAAAATCCGGTTGCTTTGTTCCATGGCTGACCAGGCGGAAATCGTGTTTTGCATCAGTGCCGATAATATTGAGAAAAACAAAATTCGCGCGGATCTCGGCATCAGTTATGACCAGGATCTTTTGCGACAAATCAGCATGGTGCGCACCATGGGCATATCGGTTAACAGTGTGGTTATCACCCGCTATACCGGTCAGATTGCCGCCGACCAATTCAAAAACAAATTAAACGCCTTGGGCATACGCAACTACGTCCATCATCCGATTGAGGGATATCCCTCCGACGTGGACCACATTGTCAGCGATGCCGGTTATGGCTCCAATCCGTATATCGAAACCACAAAACCGCTGGTTGTGGTGACCGCCCCCGGCCCCGGTAGCGGCAAACTCGCCACCTGTTTGTCGCAGGTGTACCACGAAAGCCGCCGCGGCATTCGCGCGGGGTATGGCAAATACGAAACCTTCCCGATTTGGAATTTACCCCTCAAACACCCTGTGAATCTCGCCTATGAGGCGGCGACCGCCGACCTGCAAGACGTCAACATGATTGACCCCTTCCATTTGGAAGCCTATGGTGTCACCACGGTTAATTATAACCGTGACGTCGAAGCGTTTCCTCTTGTGCGGACGATTCTCTCCCGTATCACCGGCAATGACAAGTTTTATTGCAGCCCGACGGATATGGGCGTCAACATGGCCGGCTATGCGATTGTGGACGACGAAGTGTGCCGCGAGGCCAGTTGTCAAGAGATTATCCGCCGCTATTATCAAGGGCTGGTGGATCGTCGCATGGGCCGGGAAAAGGATGAAACCATCGACAAACTCAACATGATCATGCAGCAACTGGGGCTCAAACAGACCGACCGGGCGGTGGTGCAACCGGCGCTGGAAAAAAGCCGGCGCGTCAACAGCTCCGCCACGGCGATTCAGTTGCCGGATGGCCGCATCATCACAGGCAAAGGCTCGTCGCTTCTCAGTTCCTGCTCAGCGGCGGTGCTCAACGCCATCAAAGTGATGGCAGATATTCCGAAATCCACCCTGCTTATGAGCCCGGCCGTGCTGGAACCGGTCATCGACCTGAAAACCAACCTGCTGCAAAGCCACAGCAGCGCCCTCAAATTGGATGACGCGCTGACAGCCTTATATATCTGTGCCGCGCGTGACGACACCGCTGCGCGCGCCGTTGCGCAACTGCCTAAGTTGTGTGGTTGCGAACTGCATTCTACCGAGATTTTGCATTCCGGTGATGAATCCATTCTGCGCAAAATGCGTCTTCACGTCACCTGCGAACCGGTGTTTCCGGAGAAGACGCTGGTGTACTAAATCTTGAACTTAATACAATCTAGCGCTTTTTTTGCACAAAGTAGGGCTTTTGAAAAACATACCTTGCTTTTCGACACAGACAGGCTACAATGAAGGCAACAGATGAAGTGTTCATTTTTCAGGGAGGTATATACCATGATTTTTGATAAGTCGTATTGGATTAAAGATAGCCAAAACGGGGATTGTCCCGCTTTTTGCAAGGATTTTTCCTTATCGGATAAAGCCATCAAGACGGCTAAACTGTACATCACTGCGGTGGGCGTTTATCGCGCGTATCTGAATGACAACCGCGTGGGGGACGTACTCATGACCCCTGGTTGGACTAAGTACGCAAAGCGGCATCAATATCAGGAATATGACATCACGTCCCTGTTGGCAGAAAACAACACCCTTTTTGTAGAGGTGGGTCACGGTTGGCAACGGGGCCGCATCTGCAATATGTTGGAAAGCAATAAAACCTATCCGCCGGCGTCGGTTATTGCCTGCCTGCAAATCACCTACCAAGACGGCACGGTGGAAACGGTTGTGTCCGACACCTCTTGGCAATGCGCCGACGGCGCGGTTATCCGCAGCGACATTTACGACGGCGAGGCATATGACGCCAACGTGTCGTTACATAATTTTCGTCCGGTGGAAATCTATGACGCCGATAAGACCAACCTGATTCCGCAAGAAGGCGAGCCTATAAAAGCACACGAGCGCATTGCCCCGCTGGAAATCATCCAAACCCCCGCGGGTGAAACGGTGATTAACTTCGGACAAAATCTCACCGGTTACGTGGAAATCTCCGTCGACGCGAAGGGTGGCGAGGTGATTGACCTGTCGTTCGGCGAGGTGCTGGACAGCGACGGGAATTTCTATAACGCGAATTATCGGACGGCTAAAAGTGAATACATCTATACCTGCCGCCCGGGCAAGCAAACCTATGCGCCGCACCTTTGCTTCTATGGCTTCCAATACGTGCGCATCAACCAAGCGCCGGAAAATGTTTCTTACACGGCTGTTGCGGTGTACTCTGACATTAAGCAAACCGGCTTTTTGCGTTTTTCTGACCCGCGGCTCAACCAGTTGTTTTCCAACGTCATTTGGGGCAACAAGGGCAATTTCTTAGATATTCCCACCGATTGTCCGCAACGTGACGAGCGTTGGGGCTGGACCGGTGATGCACACGTGTTTGCGCGCACCGCGTGTTACAACTTTGACGTGGAGAAATTTTACGCCAAGTGGCTCAACGACATCTTAGCCGAACAGGGCGAGGACGGCTTTGTGCCGCACACCATCCCCAACTCTTTGGTGCGCAGCAACCCGGACCCGAGCCGTTGGTGTGAGCGGGGCAGTGCTGTTTGGGGCGACGTGGCTATCGGCTTGCCGTGGCAGGTGTATCTCTCTTACGGCGACAAAGAGGTTTTGCGTCGTCATTTTGAGAGTATGTGCAAATGGATTGCCTATATCACCAACACTACCACTGACCAGTACCTCTGGACCGGCGGTATGCAATACGGTGACTGGCTCGCGCTGGACGGCCCGCAAGGCAGCAACAACGGTGGTTCTCGCAGTGCCTTTATCGCCTCTGTGTTCTATGCTCACTGCACCTCGTTGGTGGTCAAATCGGGTAAACTTTTGGGCGAGGACGTGTCGTATTACGAAGACTTGTACGATAACATCGTGCGTACGATTCGCAAAACTTATCCCGAATATAAAACACAGACCGAGTGTGTGTTGGCCATTCATTTCCACATAACCGAAGACGTCAAAGGCACCGCCGATAAATTAATTTCCCTGTTGGAAGCGAACGGATACACACTCACCACCGGCTTTGTCGGTACGCCGTATTTGTTGCACGCGTTGAGCGAAACCGGCCATACGGATGTTGCTTATCGTCTGCTGTTGACGGAAGACTATCCCTCGTGGCTGTTCTCCGTCAAGATGGGCGCGACCACCATGTGGGAGCACTGGGACGGTATCCGCGAGGACGGCACGTTCTGGAGCACGGAGATGAACTCCTACAACCATTACGCCTATGGTGCGGTGATGGATTGGGTCTATTCCGTGGCGGCGGGCATTGACACGGACCCCGATTACCCCGGCTACGAAAAGGCGATTATTGCCCCGAATCCCAATCCGCGTTTGCAATCCTTACAAGCGGAATATACAACGAAACATGGCACGATAAAATCCGCTTGGGAATATAAAAACGGTCAAGTACGCTACTTCATCAGCACCCCGGTGGAAACCACCGTTTGTATTGACGGAAAATCCTTTGAAGTGCAGCCCGGCGATTACATCTTCTAATCCCCTGGGAAACACCGCGCAAAAGCGGCTACATTTAACCGTATATATCCCTTCGCGATGGGGGGATATATACGGTTTTTGTTTGGGATGTTTACCGCAAAACCTTTGTGCGTGGATAAATAATCCACTTTACATTGCGGTGTGTTTATGCTACCATAAATATACATACAAGATTTATGAGAGGCAAAAGCGTATGCAACTTGTATTACTTACAGCGCTGGGCGTTGGTGGGGCGTCGGTCATCGGCGCACTTATCGGTTTTTTGTTCAAGGAATTAAGCCATAAATTCCGAGATATCGTGCTGTCTTTTGCGGCGGGTGTGATGCTGGCGGCCGCGGTGATAGGGCTTGTCCTGCCGTCGTTGGAATATGGCGGTCGGTTCTCGTTGCTCGTCACCATTGCGGGGCTGTTTTGCGGTGCCTTGTGTGTGAACGTGCTGGACAAAATTGTGCCGCACTTACATCGGCTCACCGGCACAGAACAGGAACAACATCCCGAAAAGCAACAGCAATTAAACAAAGTGCTGTTGTTTGTGATTGCCATCGCCATCCACAATCTGCCGGAAGGCATCGCCGCCGGGGTAGGCTTCGGCACCGGCAACACGACCGAGGCGCTGACCATTGCTGGCGGTATTGCCCTACAAAACGTGCCCGAAGGCATGGTTATCATCGCGCCTATGCTGGCGGCCGGCATGCGTCCGGGCCGCACCTTTCTCATTGCTTTTGCGACCGGCATTGTGGAGGTTTTCGGCACCTTGCTCGGCTATTTTGCCGTCAGCCTGTCGGATGCGATTTTGCCGTTCGCGTTGGCCTTTGCCGGAGGCACCATGCTGTATGTCATCAGCGACGAAATGATTCCCGAAACCCATGCGCATGGCAGCGAGCGGGGTGCTACCTATGCTTTGCTCGCCGGATTTGCGCTCATGCTTGTTTTTGATGTTCTGTTGGGATAAACTATCCTTATACTGCTTTTTGAACAGGAGGATTTACCATGATTCACCCCGCTATTCATTACGTGGGCGTCAACGACCACGATATTGACCTTTTTGAGGGGCAATACACCGTTCCGAACGGTATGGCGTATAATTCCTATGTCATAAAAGACAAAAAAACCGCCGTGTTGGATTCGGTGGACGCTCGTTTTGGCGAGGAATGGTTGCAACACATACAGGCGGTTCTCGGCCAAGAAACCCCCGATTATTTAATCGTGCAACACATGGAGCCGGACCACTCGGCCAACGTCCACGCCTTCGCCGAAGCCTATCCGAAGGCCATTATTGTCGCAACCGATAAGGCCTTTACAATAATGAACAAGTTTTTCGGCACAGACTATCCGGAGCGCAGACTGGTGGTTAAAGACGGGGACACCCTCTCACTGGGACAACACGAACTGTCCTTCCATACGGCGCCGATGGTGCATTGGCCGGAGGTTATGATGACCTATGACCGCACAAGCAAGGTGTTGTTTTCTGCGGACGCGTTTGGCAAATTCGGCGCGTTGGATGTCGACGAGGATTGGGCGTGTGAGGCACGCCGCTATTATTTCGGCATTGTCGGGAAATACGGTGCACAAGTGCAAACTGTGTTGAAAAAACTGGGCGGTTTGGACGTCCAAATCATCTGCCCGTTGCACGGCCCCATTCTGTCGGAAAATCTGGGGTATTATCTGGATTTGTATAACACGTGGTCGTCTTATGGTGTGGAAAGCGATGGGGTGTTGCTTTGCTACACCTCGGTTTACGGCAACACCAAAAAGGCGGTGGAGCTGCTTGCCCAAGAGCTGCGGGACAACGGGTGCCCCAAGGTGGTGGTGAACGACCTGGCTCGCTGTGATATGGCCGAAGCGGTGGAGGATGCCTTCCGTTATGGAAAAATCGTTCTGGCAACGACCACCTATAATGGCGATATATTCCCCTTCATGCGCACGTTTGTGCATGAGCTGTTGGAAAGAGGCTATAAAAATCGCACGGTCGGCGTGATGGAAAACGGGTGCTGGGCCCCCATCGCCGCCAAAACCATTAAAAAAATGCTGGAAAGCAGCAAGGATATCACCTTCACTGACACGACGGTGACCATCCATGCGGCCCTTAACGACACCAGCCGCCAACAAATCCGTGCGCTGGCGAAGGAGCTTTTGTAACGGAGTGCCCACGGATACGTTTTATGCCGTCCAACCGTTCGGCAAGGCATACAAAATCTTTGCCGGCGGAATGAAAATCAGGCAATTTATTGGATATACTAAAACAAACCATAAAAAGGAGGGCTTTCCATGAAATACATTTGCGAGGTTTGTGGCTACGTGTATGACGAGGCCAAGGGTGATCCCGAAAACGGCATTGCGCCCGGCACCAAGTGGGAGGATGTTCCCGCTGATTACGTGTGTCCGCTGTGCGGCGTCGGCAAAGACCAGTTTGCGGCAGAATAAACCAAAAAGCCGACACCCGTTTGCGGGTGTCGGTTTTGCTTTTTTCTATGCGGGTATGCCATAGGTTTTTGTGACCGGATCTTGAAACAACGGTATATACGGCGGCGCAAACGTAAAAACGAAAAACAGCACCGCCAGCAAACAAATAAAACCGAAGGACGCCGCGGGGGATAGGCGACAGGCGTAGTCGCTTTTCATGAGTTTTGTTTCTATCCGGTATGTGGCCGCTGCGGCAATAAAAAAGATGGTGATGTTAAACCAGTCTGCCGATACCCCCAATGCGCCGGTGTAGGTGTAATACAGTACCGCTATCAGGCTTATCCCCAACAAAATACCGATCAGTTTTACGCACCAAAAATTTTCATATTCTTTGGCAAAATGCCGGCTTTCAAACAAAGCGAACGCAAACAATGGAAAAAACAGCAGTTTCATGTGCTCCCACACCGACTCGTTTACTCCCGAAAAAAGCGCAACAAACAAATTTTGCCCGCTCCAATCATAGAAAAAATGCAGCAGCGTCCCCGCCAAACAAGTGAAAACAAACCCGGCAAACTGCCAAAACGATAATGATTTTTTCATATACCCGCCCTCTATACAGCTTTTTTCCTAAACAAGTATATTCCAAAAGGCGCAGAATATGTTGAAAGAGAAAACAAAAAAGGAGTTCGGCTTCAAGCCGAACTCCTTTTTGTTATTTAGCAGTATTTAGGTTTTGCAACCCTGGTTTATATATTGGTTTTCATATTGCGCGCGACCAGGGTCAGCGCCAACATGACGACATACAAGCAACCGATGGTGCTGAATATTGCCGGCCAGCCAAAGGCGTCTTTCACAAAACCGAAGATGACCGCCTGAATGGCAGCGCCCATATACACCGCCCAGTCGAGCACGCCGACAACCGTCGAGGACAGCGCGCGACCGCCCATGTCACCGGCAATCGCCCAAACAACTCCTGTGACCATGCCGGAAACGCCGACAACGAAAAGCATAATTGAAGCAGGTGTCTGGCTTTGGATGAAGGGGAAGGTGATCATGCCTAAGAACGTCACGATGGCTGCCAGTATGAGCATCGGCTCGCGTTTGCCCTTGAACACTTTGTCTGTAATCAACGGGAACACGAACATGGCACAGGATTGCCCGATGGGCAACAAAATGGAACTGAAAATACCTTCTTTAACCGACAGTCCCATTTCTTCCATAAAGTAGGTGGGAACCCAAGTCAACAAGCCGTAACGCCCAATGCCGGCAATGGCAGAGATGAGGCAGAACACCAACACTTTCGGTTGGCTAAAAAGCACTTTATACGGATACAGATATCCGTTCTTCTCCATTTTGGCGGCGATGGCGGCATCGTGAGCTTCCAGTTCTTTGCTTTCCTCCTGGAAGGCGGGCAGGCCGATATCCTCCGGCTTGGTTTTGAAGAAAAAGGCGAACGCAATGAGCATCAGCACCATGGGAATCATCGGATAGCGGAACGCCGCACGCCAACCCCAGTCGGGATTAAGCGCCAGACACCAGTTGATGGTCAAGTAGGTGACCACCTGCGCGACACCGGAAAAGGCAGTTGTGAGCCCCGAGGCAAAACCGCGTTTGTCCTTAGGCCACCATTTATTCAGAACGCCCAGACCGTTAGACCACACCATCGACTGACAAAATCCGTTCAAGCCCCACAGGAGAGCAATGACTGCTATCGAGTTTTGATAGGAAATAATCACATTCAGAATGGCAGAGGTCACCACGCCAAACATCATAAACTTTTTATAGCCAAAATAGGCGCCCAGACGACCGTTAATCAGTTGGCCGAAGGCGTAACACCAAAACAAAGCCGAAGAAACGACGCCCATAGCCGTCGTGGTGGAACCCAACTGTTCAGCCATTTGCGTCAAAACCAAATTGATGTTTTGTCGGCCGTTGTAGAAAAACAGATAGGTCAGTCCAAAACTAAAAAGCATCAGCCACGCGTATTTCTTGAACTTTGCATACTACGGAGCAGTATACCCATAGGCGCCTGAGTTTTTGTCTTTCGGCGTAGTTGTCTGCTCATTTCTCCATTAAATACAAAAATGTACTCACCAAGTTTCGCCATATTCACCTAGGATACAGTATAACACAAATTGGGGGAAAAGCAATAAAAATCTGTTGTTTGACGTGTAGATTTCAGCCTGGTTAAAGGCTGTGGTTTTCACCACACGATCGGGGACAGGCCGTGTTGCTCTAAAATGGCGTTGGCTTTGGAAAAATGCTGACATCCAAAAAAGCCGCGAGATGCTGACAGCGGACTCGGGTGCACGGTCGCCAGTTTATAATGTATGGGGTTGGTAATCATCTGCGCCTTACGTTGGGCGTGCGCGCCCCACAACAAAAACACAACCGGCGTTTGTTTCCGATTGAGTTCCGCGATGACGCGGTCGGTGAAGGTTTCCCAACCGATGTCTTTGTGGCTGGTGGGACAGCCCTCCCGCACCGTCAGCACGGTGTTGAGCAACAGCACCCCTTGCCGCGCCCAGTCGGTCAATTCGCCTGTGGTGGGGATGGGTTTGCCGAGGTCGGTTTGCAGTTCCTTGAATATGTTTTTCAGCGACGGCGGTGGTGGCACGGTCGGCCCGACCGAAAAACATAGGCCGTGCGCTTGCCCGGGGCCGTGATAGGGGTCCTGCCCAATAATCACCACTTTTGTGTCGGCAAAAGAGGTGTATCGCATGGCGTTAAAAATGTCGTGCATTGGCGGATAAACCCGCTGTGTTGCGTATTCTTTTTTGAGAATCTGTCGCAAATTTTGATAATAGGGCTTGCTCCATTCATCCGCCAATATCGCATCCCAGTCGTTTCCGAAATGCACCATACCGTCTCCAACTCCTTTCAACCAGCCAAGTATATCATACGGAGTTCAAAAAGTAAACGAAAGTCTTTGCCCGCGCAAAGGCGGTTGGCGCGTGGGCTTAGCCCATCTTGCGCCCGCCGGCTTTTCGGTAAGCGCCGGCGCTTTGCCCCATGATTTTCTTAAACACACGGCAAAAACTTTTTGTGTCGGTAAACCCCACGTTTAACGCAATCTCTTCAATGGAATCGGAACTGGTTTGCAGATGCATACACGCGATGTCTATTCGGTGGCGGTTTAATGCATTGTGAAACGTGTCTCCGGTTATGGATTTGAAGATTTTGCAGAAATTACTTTTGCTATAATCACATTCCACGCTCGCCGTTTCCACGGTGAGCGGTTCGTTGTAGCGATTTTGTATGAGGCTGAGAGCCTTTTGAATTTTCATGATGTTTTGTTTTTCGTTGGTGGCGTCGGAAGGGTTTTCCTGTCCGCAAATTAGTTGCAACAGGATGGCTCCGATTTTCAGCAGATTGCCCTTTATCTCCAAGTCATAAAAATTGGGGCGTTTTTCGTGCAATACGGCTGTTTCTTCGATAAGCTGTCGCAGCTGTGTGTGGTTGTGGGTCTTTAAGTCCAGGCAAACACAATTTGCGTGCAGTTTCATAAAACGCTGAAAATGTTCGCCCAGCAACGACGGCCCCAACTCCATGGTGATGGATCGGCTTGATGGTGTGTTGGGCTCAAGAATTTCGTGCGACACAACCGGCGCAACGAATAAAAGCCCGCCCTCTTTAAGGTGGTGTTTTTTATTGTCCACCAGCACGGTGTACGACCCGGTGAGACAATAGCTTAATTCTATTTCCGGATGGCGGTGTGCTTCGAAAGCCGAAACAACATTCACGGATATAAAATACGGCTCTTTGCCAACGAGTAATTTTTGGTAAATCAACACTGGTCACCCCCCGACCTCTTCACTATATAGCAAAGAAAAACAAAAAGCAAGCGCCAGTGTGAATTTTTGCGAATTTTTACAGAATTATAGCCCTTACAAAGTGGTGCACAATGGCACTATAATGCAATTGAAAACATGCAATTCGTACGCAGCACGCGATAGCTTGGGTTGTCGCGTTCAGGCTGGCCGGGGTTGCGTTGTTTGACTTTACGTGAAAAGGTGGGTATGGCATAACATATGGAAAAATTATACTTAGGTGTTGCGCGGGAAGTTATCACCCCGGAAATAGGCGGGCAGCTTTATGGCTATCGCCCCTACATCATGTCCGAGAGCGTGGAAGACGACCTGACGGTGACAGCCTTTTTCTTCCGGCAGGGCGAAACCAAAGCCTTGATGATAAGTGCAACGGTTTGCCTTATCAACACACAACTTTCCGATAACGTATTAGAAGAAATCGAAAAGAGATTCTCTATTCCCAAAACAAATTGTTTGTTTAGTGCCACCCATACCCACTCGGGGCCCAATACCGCGGGCGCGGTTGGCTGGGGCGGCATCGACCAGACGTATTGTGACAGCCTTTTTGTGCCGCAGGTGCTGCGTGCGGTGGAAAAGGCGGTGCAAAATCCGCAGCCGGTGAAAATGGCCGTTACCCACGGAGAAAGCCAGGTTGGTATCAATCGGCGTCAGTTGGCGGACGATGGCATTGTGTATCTCGGCCAGAACAAATGGGGTTGGTACAATCCCAAAATGACCATTATTTCTTTCAAGAATGAACAAGAACAGGTCGTTGCCAACATGATTCATTACGGCGCACACGGAACCGCGGCAGGCTCCAACCATGAAATTTCCCGTGACTGGTCGGGTGTGATGATAGATGCCGTAGAGAAAGAAAGCGGCGCCATCACGGCCTTTTTCAACGGCCCGGAAGGAGACGTGGGTCCTCGTCTCACCAATGGCTATACGACGGGGGACATAACTTACGTTCACGCGTTGGGTGCCGTGGCGGCTGAGGATGCGGTGAAAATCTACGGCACCCTGCCGGAATATGACGAGGTTGCCTTGAAAGCCCAAAGCTTTGTTTTCGGTATACCGCTAAAAAAAAGAATGGATGCCGAAACCGCCGCCGTTATGTTGGAAGATTATAAAGATTGCACCATGAACATGGAAGGGCTTATTCGCGGCCATCTGGAAAGTGTTTTGGCCGCGCACCGTGATGGGGTGGAAGACAAACAGGCCGTCTGTGTACCGCAAACGATTATTGTCCTCGGGGACATCGTGTTTGTCGGGTTCCCGTACGAGTTGTTTTCGGAGATAGGCATGCGCATCGACAAAGCCATTGATGCTAAATCCATTTTATCGCTCTCCAACACCAATGGAAGTGAGGGCTATTTTGTGACCGAAGAAGCCCTGCGTCAAGGCGGGTATGAGGTGGATTATTGGCGGTATGTACACGAGCAGATGTATTGCGATAACGCCGACATTAAAATCATGCAAGCAACCGTTGAAAACATCAAAAAAATGTTGCAATGAGGGGGTAAAATCATGTACAGAATGGGTAAAGAGGAAATACAGCAACTCGCCAAGGTTATCGAGGCGAAGGATTTATTTAAGGTGAACAGCGGTTTGCAGCAATCGCACCAGGTGGAAACCAAACTGCAAACCATTCTCGGAACGAAGCATCCGATTTTTATGACCAGCGGACACGCTGCGTTGGTTTCGGCGCTGGTGGGAATGGGCATCGGCCCCGGTGACGAGGTAATCGTTCCGGCTTATACATACATCGCCACGGCCATGGCCGTTGTGGCGGCGGGCGCGATGCCGGTTATCGCGGAAATAGACGACACCCTGACGCTGTCACCGGAGGATGTGGAACGCAAAATAACCAAACATACAAAGGCGATTCTCCCCGTACACATCCAGGGTTTTCCGTGCAACATGGATGCCATCATGCAAATTGCAAAAACACACAACCTGTATGTTTTGGAGGATGCTTGCCAGGCCGATGGCGGTACGTATCTTGGCAAGCGTTTGGGTACGATTGGCGACGCGGGTGCGCTCAGCTTCAACTTCTACAAAATCATTTCCTGCGGCGAGGGCGGCGCCCTGCTGACCGACAACAGAAAGATTTTTGAGAATGCGCTTATTTATCAGGACAGTAGCGCCATCGCGTTCTTCGGCAATCAAATGGAAGGTTTCTCCACCGAGGGGTTCTGTGGAAACGAATACCGTTCCAACGAGCTGTGTGCCGCTGTGATGAACGTACAGCTTTCTCGGTTGGATGATATCTTGTTCGATTTGAGAAAGAACAAAAATTATTTAATGGAAAACCTGAAAGATGTTTGTGAATTCATTCCGTCCAACGATGCGAAAGGTGATTGCGGAACAACGCTTGCCGTTCGGTTTGAAAGCGAAGAAAAGGCGCGGAAATTTGCCGAGCATGAAAGCGTACAAGGTTTGTTGCCGATAGACACCGGCAAGCACGTATATAAACATTGGACGCCCATTATGGAAAAACGCGGCGCATGCCATCCGTTGATGGATCCGTTCAAAATGGAAGCGAACAAGGACATCGTTCCGGATTATAAACAGGATATGTGTCCGATCACGCTGGATAAACTGTCCAAGGTTGTGTATGTCGGCGTAGACCCCGACAGCACGAAAGCCGAGTTGGATGCAAAAATTGAGGGCATCAAGGCTGCCATGAAAACGTTGTAAGAGGGTTGCTTTTAACAAGGAGGTAAAGTATGGATCGTTCTAGAATTGCTGCCGCCATATGGCCGTGGGGAACCGACACAAAAGAGCAAATGATACAGGCCGCTGAAGATATCAGCAAAATCGGCTATAAGAGCTTTGAAAGCGTGAAATATGCGCTGTATGCGTTTGACCTCAATTTGAAAGACTACAAAGAGGTCATTGACAGATACGACATTAAGCCTGCGAGTTTCTATTTTCACCTTCCGGAAAGAGAAAACGAAGCGTCCATCTTTGAAAACTTGGACAAAGAGTTGGACATGATTGCGGGTCTCGGCGTCAAACGCATTTCCTTGCAAGCCACCGCCGGCAGACCGCAGGTTATGGACAAAGGCAATTTAGAGTATGAAATAGATATCGTAAGTCGGTTCGCGGAAAGAACGAAAGAATACGGCATCAAGACCAGCATCCACCCCCATTTCGACACGTGGGTAATGTACGAAAACGAGGTGGATAACATCTTGCAGAACACAAGTGCGGATGTGCTTTCTCTTGCACCCGACACCGCCCACCTCGTGATGTGCCACTGCGATGTGTATAAAATCATCGAGCGATACGGCGACCGTGTGCATTTCACCCATTTGAAAGACATTAAAGAGATCAAAGGGGATGCCTCCGCCACCCAGAAGGTTTATGGCGAGTTCTGTGAACTTGGTCAGGGCTGTATTGATTTTGCACGCATATTCAAACTGCTGATGAATCACGGATATGACGGCCCTCTGTGCGAAGAGTTGGACGTTGCGCCGATCAGCAACGTGTTGTCGGCGAAGAACAACTATGATTTCCTTGTAAAAAGTTACAAATAAAGTGTTGTTTGAAACGGTTTCAGTGCTATAATGGGCATGGGTTATATGCGCGGGAAGTCGCGGCGATGCCATTGGATTCCATGACGGCGATGTTGTCCCGCAATAGGAACGAATTTTCCACAACAAAGGAGATGTTGCGTAATGCGTCTTGCAACAACTACGGGTGATTTTGGCAGATTCTGCGAAGAGCATCTTGACAGAATCAAACACGTTCACGCGGCCGGCTTTCGGTGTATGGATTTAAGTCTGTATACGGTAAGAGAAGGGGACGAATTGTTGGTATTGGAGGATTGGCGTAAAACCGCAAGCCGGATAAAGGACTACGCCGATCGCAACGGTATTGAGTTTGTGCAGTCTCACGGTCCTGGACTCAACCCGTTGGAAAGCGATGCGAGTTTTGAAAACGCCGTAGCGCTCACCATCCGCGCCATAGAGGTGTGTGGCGAGCTGGGCATCCCGAATATGGTTGTGCATCCCGGCTGGGATTCAAATGCAACAAAAGAAGAATGGTTTGTGAAAAACAAGCAGTTTTTTGCCAGATTGTTTCCCGCCATGGAAAAAGCCAACGTAAACGTTCTTCACGAGAACACAACCAGCGCCAATATGTCTTGTTATTATTCAAAAACGGGCAAGGAAATGCGTGAGTTTTCCGAGTATGTCAATCATCCGCTGTTTCACTCCTGTTGGGATACAGGCCACGCCAATATAGAGGGCTCGCAGTATGATGAGATATTGGCGATAGGCGACGACCTCTTGGCGGTGCACATCAATGACAATCGAGGCGCGCAGGACGAACACATTATCCCCTTTCTTGGAACGTTGAATATGGATGAAATCATGCATGCGCTTAAAGATGTTGGGTTTAAGGGTTGCTTCACGTTGGAAGCGGGAAGCACTTTGCGTTCGAAACATTATTGGTTGGGGAATCGCCACGGTTTTGAGAAAGATACCCGTTTGGCCAACCCACCGCTCATTCTGCAACAACACTTGGAAAAGTTTATGTATTGTGTTGGCGAATACATACTAACAACCTACGGCGTGTTTGAGAAGTAAACAAATATACAGTAGGTCCTCGGCGTGTGAACGCCGAGGATCTTTTCTTAGGCGAGACCAAAACAAAAAGCACCGCCTTACGACGGTGCTCTTTGTTTTGGTGACCCATCGGAGATTCGAACTCCGGACACCTTGATTAAAAGTCAAGTGCTCTGCCAGCTGAGCTAATGGGTCGTGCTGTTCAAACAACGCTAAGTTATTATAGCCAACTGTTGCCAAAAAGTCAAGCCTCAATTGCAGAAAAAATCATTTTCAGGTATAAGTTTGTGCAGTTTTTGCCAAAAAACTCCTTTTTGGGGGCAATTTGCGGAAAAATTCTTTACTTTTGGGGTGTTCTTTGATACAGTAAACGTGTAGATTGGGTGTTGCCCACCATACAAAAGGAGCGTTTTTTATGAAAACCGTGAAAGATTACGTTCGCACGATTCCGGATTTTCCCGAGCCGGGGATCATGTTTCGGGATGTGACCTCCGTGTTACAAGATGCGGATGGTTTGCAGTTGGCGGTGGATGAACTGTGTAAAAAATTAGATGGCTTGGAATTTGACGTCATCGTAGGCGCCGAGGCCCGCGGTTTCATTTTCGGTATGCCGCTGTCTTATCTTCTGCACAAGCCGTTTGTGCCGGTGCGCAAAAAGGGAAAATTGCCCTTGGACGTGGTGTCCAAAGAATACGATTTGGAATATGGTACCGCTACGATAGAAATTCATCGCGATGCGATAAAACCGGGTCAACGGGTGGTGCTGGTGGATGACCTGATTGCGACCGGCGGTACGATGAAGGCTGCTGCCGAACTGGTGGAGCAACTGGGCGGCCGTGTGGTCAAGATGTTGTTTTTGCTGGAACTGGCCGGCTTAGAGGGACGCAAGCAACTGGCCGGATATGATGTAGACACCGTGGTTACTTACGAAGGAAAATAAAACATAAAGAAAGGCCGTTGCGGTTTTATGCCGCAACGGCCTTTTTGTTTATTGTGTGTCACCGGGGATTTGCGCGCTGCGGCGGGTTTTGAATCGGCGCCATACATAGGGCGCCGCAACACAAAGCAGACTGCACAGTGACATGAGCCAACCGAGCGTTTGTCCCGGGGCGGCGAATCGCAGCCGCACGGTGTGTTGCCCGGCGGGCATGCGCACGGCAAGCATGGCGCCGTCGTCCCCCTCGACGGTGCGGTCCACCGGGAGGGTTTGCACCTTTTCACCGTCGATTTCCACCTGCCAGCCGGCGTCGTAGGGGATGGAGAAAAACAACACGCTGTCCTGCGCCGCATTGACGGTGCCGGTCAGAGAGTTTGCACTTTGTTCGGTGATTTGCAGACCGCCCGCTGCCAGTTTGTCTATCTTCTGTTGCAGAACAGCCGTATCCATGCGCACAACGTAGATGTTGCCGGAAACGCTGCCGTCACTTTCGATGGCGACGTCAACGGTTTCGCCCGGTTGCATGGAGCCCATGTCAATCACATACGGCTCATACGGTGTGACGCCCCAATTATTAAGCGTATCTCCGTCCTGGCTGTATGCAGACAGCGTGATGTTCTCAGCCGCCCGACAATCCACAAAGGCGAAATATTGTCCGGCTTGGTCGACGGTGGCAGAGAAATGGCCAATCTGTTCCGATGCGGCCTTGGCAAAGGCACTGCCGGTGATGGAGCTGTCGCCTGTGGCCTGCATTTCCAAAGCGGTGTACAGCGCGCTTTGCTCTCCGGTCATGGTGTTATACAAGTGCTGTTGGCTGAGGAACGGGGCGTTGTCGATGCCGTGGTATTCCAAAACGTCTTGGCTGGTGCAGAAACCAACCGGCAGAGCGAGGGTGTTGCGATAGATATAGCGTGTGTATCCGCCGACCGCTATGGCATCGACGAATTGCAGTTGCGGGTGATTTGCGATATGGCTGTTGAGAACAACGTACCGCACACCCAGCAGAGAATCCGGAACAGCGGCAAAGCTGTGGTAGAGATAACTGTTGACGCCGTTGATGGCGTAGCCGAGGTGTCCCATAAATTGTGTGGTTGTGTAGGGGTTGCTGGAAGCAAAGGTGGTGATGCCGTTATAGTGATGCAGGGCTGTGTCCATACAGGTCGAGCGAGGCAGGTACTCGATACGGCAAAACACCTGTTCTTCTGCCGCTGCGAGTTGTTCCGCCCGCCGCAAAGCGGCGGCGGTGGCGGCGGTATCGGTGTTGTCAACATAATCGCTGTGGTTGGTATAATATTCATTTGCATCCATGCGCATAAGCGTGTTGGCACAACCGAGGAGCAATTCCACACACACCACGGTGAGCAACAACAGAGCACCGACTCGGTGGGGAACTTTATGCAGGGCGACGGCCAGCAAGATGGCCGCATACACGCCCAGCAACAATAAATTGCCGTATAAGATCGTTGGCGTCGGCGCTGAATCGCCGCCCCATTTTTCCCATAAGATGAGATATACACAGCAAGCGGATAAGCTATATAGAATTTGCCGCGGTTTTACGTGTGCGAGATGCGTCAGCGTGTGCGCGGCAATGAGCAACAGCACAAACGTCACAAGGAAGGAAAAACGATAGGGCAGGTCGTTGGGGGTATGCAGACCGTGCCATACTAAATCCCATTGATTGATGGTGCAGGATAACAGCAAAATAGCGAGCAAGCCGCCGGCGCACAGACGGCGACGTAAGGGTGTGTGTTGTCCGGTGAAATATATCGGCAATAACAGCACAGCCGGTATACCGCAATATAGGTTTGGCAGATTACCGGAGCGAATGGTCGGCTCACTGCCGTAAAACAACTGCCCGAAAAAGTCGAACAGCGGGAAATTGGACGTGAAGGACGGCCATTCGCCGCCCGCCGCCGAGGTGCGGCCAAGCGCCAGAGCGGTGGGCCACAACAGCATAGCCACCAAACCGCCGGCGAGGAGGGAGGACAGCGCGAACCGTCCGCCCGCCAACAGGTTATCTCGCAGGGGGCGCTGCTCTCGCACCAGCCACACCGCCATATACAACACCAAAAACACGCACAGCATAAAGCCGATGTAATAATTTGCAAACAGCGCCAACGCGAGCGTGAGGATGTAGGGCAGGCGTTTTTCGGTGCGCAGCATGTGTTCCAAGCACACCACCACCACCGGCAACAGAGCTACCACGTCCAGCCACATAATGTTCCAGGAATAGGCGAGCATATACATTGTCAGAGCGTACAGCACGCCGGTTGCCACCACGGCGGCATTGCGCCGACGATACAAATATTGCGCACAAGCGGCAAAAGCGGCCCCTGCTGCGGCTATTTTTAGTAAGGTAATGACCAGAATGCCTTCCGTCAGATAGTTTTCCGGGAACAGCACCAATAAGATGTTGAGCGGGCTGGCGAGATAATACGCAAAGGTGGGGATAAAATTCGCACCCAACCCCAAATGGAAAGAGTAGGAAGACAAGGAGCCTTCTATAAACAGGGAGCGCAGTTCGTTGAGCAACGGGGCATATTGATGGTGCATGTCCACCAGCATGACGGATTTATGTCCTACCGGCCATACGCCGAGGTAAATATACGCCATGCAAAAAAGATATAGACTGATACCGGCGGCGACAGCGGGGCAGAGCCATGTCGGCACAGCGCGCTGCAACGGTTGTGTCCAAAAAGCGGCGGTCGCGGTGAGCAGTGCCGCCGGCAGGACGGCGCCCCCTATGGTGTATAAGGCTTGTTGCCATAGGGTGCCCTCCGGTCGATGCAGGGCATGCAGAATATAAAACCCGCCTACGGCGAGTGTCAGAAACAAAACCAGCAACCGACACAGGCGTGACAAACGCCGAGCGGTGGTTTCCGGAACAACACAGGTGCGCAAGCCATTCACTCCTTTTGAAAGGTATCTCCCTCGCAGAGGGGCCCTGTATATACACAGGGCATATTGCTTTTTTATTGTACGGCATTTTCCTACGGGTGTCAACCGAGAGTTGTGCACAAAAAAGCCCGGCGTCGGTTGACGCCGGGCTTACAAATCATAGGTCTAATTTGAGGTCGTTTTCTTTTATCCAACCGACACGTCGCAGCACAAGGGCAATCAGCCAAGAAAGAATGGCTGGTGCGATGATGCAAACGATGAGAATGCCCAGCCAAGAGGAGCGATTGCTGCCCATAGCGTCCAACACGCCGAGAGGGCCGACCAAACCGCAGGTGCCCATACCGGCCGGCAGACCGGTGCATTTGAGCTTGAAAACGAGGGTAGAGAGCGGTCCGGTAATCATGGAAGCGAGGGTGGCGGGTATCCAAATACGGGGATTGCGCACGATGTTGCCCATCTGCAACATAGAGGTGCCTAACCCTTGGGCGATGAGACCGCCCCATTTGTTTTCACGGAAACTGATGACCGCGAACCCGACCATTTGCGCACAACACCCGGCCACAGCGGCACCACCGGCCAGACCGGAAATGCCAATCATAGCACAGATGGCGGCGGAGCTGATAGGCAATGTCAGGATAATGCCTACAACGGCGGACACCAAAATGCCCATGAGTAAGGGTTGCATTTCGGTGGCGGTGTTGACAAAATAGCCAATCCAGTATACCGCCCAGGCGATGGCGGGGCACACCACTTTGGCCACTAACATGGCGGCCACCAGGGTTGTGACCGGTGTGACTAAAATGTCCACGGGTGTTTCTTTGGACACCATTTTACCGAGTTCCACGGCAAGGATAGCAACCACAAAGGCGCCGGCGGGGCCGGCCGTGATGGCGGTTTCGCTGCCGGCGAGGGTAATGCCGAGGTTGTTTCCTATCATGCCCGCGACGGCGCCACTGAGCAATACGAGAGGCGGCGCTTGCAGGGTGTAGGCAATTGCCACGCCGAGCGCGGCACCGGTACAAGCTTTGGCATAGGTGGCTATTTCGGTGAGAATAGCCAGGCCGGTGTATTGCGCCAGCGTGCTGAAAATCGAACTGATCAGCAAGGTGGAGAATAAACCGAGGGCCATGCTGCCCATCGCATCCACAAAATATAATTTAGCGGAAGGACGAATGTTTTTTCGTTCTAAAAAGTTTTTGAACTTGCGCATGTTTCTCTCTCCTTATGGCAACGATTTCTTTTATTTTATCACTGTATTTTACGCAATGCAATCGACACAATTCACCGATTTTTAGCACGTTACCACGCAAAAACAGGTGGTATTGACGACTGCGCGGGTTGAAAAAACGGCTGTTTTGCTTGTGTACAAACAAAACAGCCGGGGTGTGTTTAGGCATGGTAGGGACTGCCGCCGATGAATTCTCGAATAACGGATTCCGGTGGGACAAGCGTTTCGTCCACGTCCGTGAGTTGCTCCAACGCGGGCAATAAATCTTGTATATCCGGGTGGTCGGCTAAGGATTGCAGGGCGCCGATCAGGTGGCGGCGGTATACGCCACATTCATACGGAATGAACGTATCCACATCAAAAGAGGAGCGCGTTTTATAGGGCATGATATACCGCGCTTCGCCTTGTTGTACGCTGGGATACATGCCTAGCGTGTCGGTGATTTTGCGGCCGCGGAACAACGTATCCCGTAACATCCGGCGCAGCAGACGGATTTTCTGCGGGTGCAGACGGGCTCCGTCGGGGGTTTCGAGCCGCGTGCGTACGCTGACGTACAAGCGCACCGTTTGCGTATCCGGGATGGTGATGACCGACGGGTTGAGTGCGTGTATCCCTTCGAGGATAATCAGTTCGCCCGGTTTGCGGGTGAGGATTTGTTCGCTGCCTCGGCGGGTGTGTGCTTGAAAATCAAAACGAGGCAGTCGCGTCGGTCGCCCGGCGATCAAGCTCTCTAATTGCTCGTTTAAGAACGGCGCATCCACGCGCAAGGGGGATTCCAGATCGAATTCCCCGCGTGCGAGCAGAGCGTGTTGTGCGGGGGTGAGGGTGCAGAAATAGTCGTCCAATGAAAGGGTGTGTGTCTCCAACCCCTGTCGGTCGAGCAAGGATTCCAAGATGCGGGCGGTGGTGGTTTTTCCGGAGCCGGACGGCCCGGATAATAAGATGATCGGACAGGTTTTGCTGTTCTCGCGGATATGCGCCGCGATGTGTTCGAGCTGGTTCATATAGGCCGCGTCCGCTTGCCGGATAAAGGCGGTGGCGTCTTTACACATCTCTTGGGTAATGTGAGTTACATAGCAGGTCATAGATGCCTCCTTAGCGGTCCCATTTATTGGAGAGGTCGTTGATCTGGTCGGCGAAACGTGCCAAATCCTTATTGGCACCGCCCCGATTTTTTTCGATCACCGTCAGCAGGCGGCGGCCGGCATCCAGCAAACGCTGGAACACGGGGTTGTCGCGCTGGACAAAGGCGTGGCGTTTTTGTAGTCGCGTGGTGTTTCCTTTTTCTAAACAAAGGCCGTTGTCCAGGTCATATATGGCCCCGTTATACGGAGCTTCGGCGGGCACCTGTAAGGTTTCGCGGATAGTTTGGGCAAAGGTGTCGCACACACTGTCCTCTCCGTGGTTGACAAAGATTTGTTTCGGTTTGCCGGGCATGGATTGCAACCAAGCGAGCATTTGGTCGCGGTCGGCGTGCCCGCTGATGCCCGCAAGCGCCTCGATGTGCGCGCGCACCTGGATTTCTTCGCCGAACAGTTTCACCTGCGGTGCACCATCCAGCAATTTGCGTCCCAGCGTGCCGGCGGACTGGTATCCTACGAAAAGAATGGTGCTCTCCGGCCGCCACAAGTTATGCTTGATGTGGTGGCGGATACGCCCGGCCTCGCACATGCCGGAGGCGGATAAAATCACCTTTGGCGTGCGGTCGTCGTTGATGCGGCGGGATTCGTCGCTGGTCACCGACAGATGCAGCCCGTTAAAGCGGATAGGGGTTTCTCCCTGCGCGAGCAGAGACAGCGTTTCTTCGTCATAATATTCCTGCAAATCGCCGCTGTATATATTCGTGGCTTCCACCGCGAGCGGGCTATCCACCCAAACAGGGAAATCGGCATGGCCGTGCACGAGCCCCTCTTTTTTGATCTGTCGGATGAGATACAGCATCTCCTGTGTGCGCCCGACGGCAAAGGAGGGGATAACCACGTTTCCGCCGCGGTCAAAGGTTTGCTGCAAAATCTGCGAAAGATGTTTCACATAATCGGGGCGTTCCCCATGCAAGCGGTCGCCGTAGGTGGATTCGATAACGACATAATCGGCGGCAGGGGGTACTTGGGGATCGCGAATGAGTGGGCGGCTGACGTTTCCGAGGTCGCCGGAGAACAGCAGCGTGCGGCTTTCTCCCTGTTCGGTAACGGTGATAGCAACGCTTGCGGAGCCGAGCAGATGGCCGGCATCCGAAAAAGAAACAGACACATCGTCGAAGAGAGAATACGTTTTGTTATACGAGCAAGGTTGTAGCAGGGCGATGGTGTGCTGCACGTCTTCGGCGGTATAGAGCGGCACATACGGTTCATCACCTTTTCGTTTGGCCTTGCGGTTGCGCCATTCGGCCTCGAATTCCTGGATGTGAGCGGAATCCATCAGCATGATGCGGCAGAGATTCGCCGTGGCACCGGTTGTATAAATCGGGCCATTAAACCCGCGCGCAACCAACATGGGGATGCGACCCGAATGGTCGATGTGCGCGTGGGTGAGCAGTACGGCATCGATTTGATTGGGAGCAACCGGCAGGGCGGTGTTTTCGTATATATCTGCCCCTTGTTCCATGCCGCAATCAATGAGAATGCGATGATGGTTTGTCTGCAACAGCGTGCAGGAACCGGTGACCTCGTGAGCAGCGCCTAAAAATTGCAATTTCATAGCGAAATCTCCTTATGCTGTATATCGTTGTAGCCTTATGCACATCTTTGTTTTATTATACCATAGAGGACACAAATAGAAAAGAGAAAAAAACAGCAATCATCGGGTGGCCTCTCTTGACACCTGCGCACGTGTGGCGTACAATGAAACGGAGATAAGATGCGCAAAGGAGAGTGTAGCATGCACATCGTAGTAACAGATGGAGATACGGTACAAGGACAAGGCGTCGATCTGGATTTTTTGCGGACGTTCGGCCGCGTGACCGTGTATGGGTTGACCAAGCCGGAGGAGATTGCCGACCGTTTGGCGGATGCGGACGCGGTTTTGGTGAACAAGACGGTGCTGAGTGCAGATGTATTGGCGGCGGCGCCGCGGTTGCGGTATATCGGTTTGTTCGCAACCGGCTATAACAATATAGATACGACCTATGCGGCATCGCACGGCATTACGGTTTGCAACGTGCCCGGCTATTCCACCGAGGCGGTGGCACAGCACACCATGGCCTTGTTGTTACAACTCACCAATCAGGTGGGGGAATACAATCGAATGGTGGAGCAAGGGGATTGGGTAAAAAGTCGCACGTTCTCCTTCTTCCCGCTGCCGCTGACCGAACTGTGCGGCCGCACGATAGGCATTGTCGGGTATGGCGCCATCGGTCGTCGGGTGGCGCAGATTGCGATGGCTTTCGGCATGCAGGTGCTTGTGTGCAATCGAAGTCAAGTGGAGGATCCCACGGTACAGCAGGTGCCGTTTGAGGTGCTGTTGGAACAGGCGGACGTGGTGTCGCTGCATTGCCCGCTTAACAGCGATTCGGAAAATATGATGAATGCGGCCGCTTTCTCCCGCATGAAACAAGGCGCGTGGCTTATCAACACGGCGCGAGGCGCCTTGGTGGACGAGTCGGCCTTGCGCGCGGCGTTGGATAGCGGCCATTTGGGTGGCGCGGGGTTGGATGTGTTACGGCAGGAACCGATGGCGTCCGATTGCCCCTTGTATGGCGCGCCGCGGTGCGTTCTCACACCGCACATTGCTTGGGCCGGTGTGGAAACGCGGCGGCGGCTGATGGACGTGGTGGCGCAAAATCTGCGCGCCTATCTTGCCGGAACCCCGCAAAACACCGTATAAAATAAAACACCGCACAGGAACATACAATCCTGTGCGGTGTTTTTATATTGGCAGTTCTTTTCCGTCGAGTGTGGCGTACAACAAGGTGTCGCCGGCATATTCCAATTTTAGCGAAAAGAAGGGGGCGTCCTGCGCCAGCAGGCGTAAAAAGATACGGTCGCCTTCCCAGGTGGGCAGTTGCGGCACACGGGGGTTGTCCACCCATTCCAAAACACCCTCTTCGCAGGGCTGTATCTCTCCGATAAATCCGTCGGCTGTAAACAGGTGCATATATTCCGTTTCCCACATATCCGAAACAAAGGTCACCAAGCCGCGGTAGCGGTAGGAAGTGAGCGTGAGACCGGTTTCCTCCTTAACCTCGCGCAGCAGGCATTCTTCCGGACTTTCTTTGTCCTCGAATTTGCCCCCTACACCAATCCACTTATCCCGATTGAGGTCGTTTTCTTTTTTGGTGCGGTGCAGCAGAAGGGTTTGGTTGTTATCGTTGTGAATATAACACAATGTAGTGTTGCGCATAAAGGCCCCTCCTTGGCGGTTTTCTTTATTGTAGCAATTTTCACGCCGAAACACAAGTGCATGGCGGAAAACGGTTTACATTTTGTCGAAAACATGGTATGATGACAAGGATAATACAGGTTAGAAGGGGATGCAGAAAATGAAACGAGCAGACGGTGTTTTATTGCGGCACACCGACCCGATGTATCGGGTGGCGGCGCACATTATGGCCAAACGGAGCGATTCCATGAACAGCATCACGTTGGACATTCCGCTAGCGCCGATGGATGCCTATATTCGTGAGAAGAAAAAAGAGGGACGGCCGGTGAGCCATATGGCGGTGATTATGGCCGCTTATATCCGCACCATGGCGGAGTACCCCGCGCTCAATCGATTTATTGTCAACAAACGCGCCTATTCCCGTAATGAGGTGGCGGTGGGCATGGTGGTTTTGCGTGGCGGCAAGGCGGACGACGGTACCATGTCTAAGATTTGGTTCGAAAAGACCGATGACGTGTTTACCGTAGAAGAGAAAATCCAAAAATACGTCAGTGACAACCGCCGCGAGGTGACCGACAACCCGACGGATAAGTTGATTGAAAAACTGGTGTCCATCCCCGGGCTGTTGCGCGGGGCGGTGTGTGTATTGAAATGGGCGGATAAGCACAATCTGCTACCGAAGTCGATTATTGATGCCAGCCCGTTCCACGTGTCGATGGTGTTTACCAATCTGGCCAGCATCCGCACCAATCACATTTATCATCATTGCTATGATTTTGGCACCACCAGCGTGGTGATGGCCGCCGGCAACACGCGAGAGATTCCCAAGCGTCGTGGCGGGGAGATTGTGTTTGAAAAATGTTTGCCGCTGGGCGTGGTGATGGATGAGCGTATTTGCTCGGGTAGTTATTTTGCGATGGCGTTCCGCCGGATGAAACAATATTTTGCCAACCCGGCTTTGTTGGAGGAGCCGGCTACGGAGATTGTTCCGGATCCGGAATTATAAAGCAACGGTAAGGAAGGCAAAAACGTCTTGTACGTGTGCCTGCTGTGAGTTTATGAGGATAGAATGGTTCCACCGTCCGTTTTTGATGAGCGGTTTGATAGCCCTTGTGGCCTCTTTGACGGCGGTGTTTTCGCTGATTCTCGGCGGCGTTTTGTTGGTGTGTTTGGGGCTTTTGGTTTGTTTTGCGCCGGGAGCCCGGCGGTCTGTTTTTGGGATAGTGTTTGCCTGCTTCGCGGTGTTTTTTGTGGGCGCATTTTGGCGGCATACGGTTGCCATGCGTCCGTCTAAAAATTTGGTCGGTCAGACAGACACCCTCACCGGTGTGGTGGTGCATTGTCCGGACAGCGGTCGGATGTATACGGTGCAGGTGACCGAATCCACCCACCTGCCGGCGGGTACGCGGGTGCTTTTGTTTTGTCCGGACGTGGTGGCACCGCAGATGTATGAGCGGGTGACCGCCAACGTGAAATGGCAAGCGTTGCACGAGGATCGGCAGTCTATGTATTGGGCGGATGGCGTGTTTCTCATGGCCTATCCGACCGGTTATGGCGAGCAAAGCGTTGTCTACACCACAACCGAGGAAAATTCGGTGCGTCACACCTTGTTCGCTTGGCGAGAAAACCTTGCCAATCGGTTGTGGCGGATCTTGCCCGGTCAGGACGGTGCCGTGTTGGCCGGTCTGTGCCTGGGCGTGGATAATCGGCTGACGGATGCAACCTATGCGTCTTTTCGCAACAGCGGGTTGCCGCATTTGTTGGTGGTGTCCGGTTTGCATGTAACGGTGTTCGCGACGGCACTGTTTTGGGTGTCCCGCTTTTTGCGGCTCGGCCGCCGTTTAGGGGTTGTTTTGTCGATGGCGGGGGTAGTTTTCTTTTGCCTGCTTGTGGGGCTTTCGCCTTCGGTGGTGCGTGCGGGAACGGCGTGCGTGCTTATGCTCGCGGGGCAGTTGTTCCGTCGCCGTCCGGATAGCCTCAATTCCATGGGCTTTGCGCTGACGGTGTTGCTCGCCTGCAATCCCTACGCCGTGCTGGACGTCGGGTTGCAGCTCTCCTTTTCCGCCGCCGCGGGGGTGGTGTTGCTGTCTCCACGCCTGTTGGAGACTTTGACGGCGCATTGTCCCGAAGAAGAGACGGGGTATCGCTATTTTTTATTCTTTCTTTGGAAAAAAGCCGCCGCTGCTTTATCGGTGAGTTTAGGCGCTTCGGTGTTTTTAACACCGCTTTTGTGTTTGCTGTTTGGCCGCTTGTCTTTGTACACCTTGTTTGCCAACTTGCTAACGGTTATGGTGGCGGGGTGGTTGTTGGTGTTGGGTTTTGTGATGCTGTGCATCCCGAATATCTCGATTTTCCAGGTGTTGCAACACGTAGCGGTGCGCTTGGCCACGGTGGGATGCCGTTGGTTGCGTGGTATAGCGCAGCTGCTTGGCGGGGATAATTCCACTGTGTATGCGGGACGCTTGTGGCAAATGGTGTTCCTGTGCGGCGCTTGCGTTTTAGTGGGTGTGCTTTTGTTGGCCGACAAGCGTGTGTTGTTTCGTCGGGTGCTTTGTTGTCTTGGTTGTCTGCTTTTGTTGGCGTGCTGCGTCAGCCGGTCCATGTCGGCCGGCGCCTTGACCGTGCAGGTGATTCCGTATGACGGTACAGCCGCCTTGTTGTTGAGCAAACATGGCCAATATGCATTGCTGTTGCCGGATGGGGATGGCTTGCAGACGGTGAATTATGCCATACGAGATTCCGCTTGTGATGAGTTAGATTTTGTTTTACTGGCACAGGGGCAAACGACCGATGCCGGCACGCTGAAGACCGTGCTGGATACCGCCCCGACCGAACGGGTTTTGAGCCACACGGCGGATTGGTCGGTGGGTTGCCCGTACACGGTAGAGACAATCCGCACAGACAGTCGGTTGTCATTTTGGACGGATTGCGCATTAATTTGTTCTTCCGCCGGGTGGTGGCGTTTGGAGATAGGCACCTCTTCGCTGGTTTTTGTTTTTGAGTCGGCACAGACTTGCCCGGCGGCAGGGTGCGTGCTTGCCTGTGACGGTGCCTTGACAGCGTGGCCGGAGGCCGCGCAGTGTGTGGTTATTTCTGCGGATAAAACCGCCGAAAGCGTGTCCTTGTTACCGACAAAAGAGCAACCGACGACGGTGGTTGCGGGGCGTCCGTGTTATTTGAGCACCCGTGGAAACGGGGAATGGAGTGTGACTCGATGGGAATGACCGAAACGGAGTTAAAAACTTGCATAAAAGCGCGTAACTGTTCTGTGTACGTGTTGCATGGAGCGGAAAATTATTTGACGCAGCAGTATGCCCGGCACATCGCTGACCAAACAGTGGATGCGGATTTTGCTGTGTTTAATTTGCACTGGTTGGACGGCCAATCACTGTCATTTGACGAGTTGGAGACAGCTGTGGACGCGTTGCCTATGATGGGAGAGCGCACCTGCGTTTTGGTGCGGGATTTGGATGTGGCGGCGGCGGATGCGCAACGGCTGAGCGCGCTTGTGCAAGGGGCGCCGGCGCACTGTGTGCTGGTGTTTTGGCAGATAACCGTACAGCCGGACAAGCGAAAAGCATGGAAAGATTTTTTGCAGTTGGTCACGCAGCGGGGCGGCGCCGTGGTGAATTTTGAGCGCAACACCGTCGACGAGGCGGCGAAACGGCTGGTGAGTGGGGCGAAACGGCGCGGGTGTAGTCTGTCGCCGGAGGATGCTCGATATATGGTGGAACAGACCGGCAGCGACCTGCATTTACTGCTCGGCGAACTGGAAAAATTTGTCGCTCTTGCGCAGGACGGCGTGATTACGCGTGAGATTATTAACGCCGCCGGCGCCAAAAATTTAGAAACTCGCGTTTTTGACTTATCCAAAGCGATTTTACAGCAGCGAACACAGCAGGCGTATACGCTGTTACATCAGTTGTTTGTGCAGCGTGAAGAGCCGGTAGCGGTGTTGGGTGTGTTGTCAACGGCGTATGCAGATTTGTATCGCGCGAAGGTGGCGGTGCTGTCTGGACAGCCGGCCGAAAGCGTAGCCAATGCGTTCAAAAGTTATAAAAACAAAGAGTTCCGTTTACGTAATGCCGCCCGTGATGCACGCAAAATGAGCGTGGAGGCGTTGCGGGATTGTTTGGCCATTCTTGCGCGAAGTGATGCGGCGCTGAAAACCGGACGGGCCGATGGGCGGATTTTGTTGGAACAGACGGTGACGCAACTGATTCAGCGCGCACAGGAGGGATAACGAATTGAAACGGGTTGTGCGTGAGGCAATTGTTGTAGAGGGAAAATACGATGCCATTCGCGTCAAGTCCGTGGTGGACGCCTTGGTGGTGGAGACGGGCGGGTTTCGTCTGTTTCGGGATAAAGCGCGGGTGCAGATGCTGCGGCGTCTGGCCGCGACCAGGGGGTTGATTATCCTTACGGATAGCGACAGCGCGGGGATGGTTATCCGCAACCACTTGCTCGGCGTGATTCCGGCGCAGCAGGTGAAAATAGCCTATATTCCGCCTGTCCCGGGGAAGGAAAGGCGCAAAGCGGCCCCTTCTAAGGAGGGCCTTTTAGGCGTGGAAGGCATGGATAACGAAACGGTGTTGTCCGTGCTGGTGCGTGCCGGCGCGCAGTTTGCGGACGCGGATTCGCCGGTAGTCCATACCATGCAATTAACCAAGGCGGATTTGATGGCGGTCGGGTTATCGGGCGGGCGCCACAGCGCCGCTCGGCGACAGGCGATGCTACGTATGCTCGAATTGCCGAGCACGCTTTCAACAAACCGATTGTTGGAGTTTTTGAATGCGACGGTTACGCCCACGGAGTGGGAGAGGTTGTTGCAACGAGTAGATGCCGCTTCACCTGTGTGAGTGCACGCGGTGTGCGCGCGGCTACTTCGGTGCTTGACTTTGCACAAAAAATCAAGTACAATGAGTCTCGCGCGGGAAAGGCGACATAGCACTTCGGGATGTGGCGCAGATGGTAGCACGGGTGCTTTGGGAGCGTGCCTAGCACGAAATGCCGTAGAAAAGCAAAAGTCCCGAAAAGCCTTTAACGGTGCGGACTTTCGGGGTTTTATAAAAACTCAAAAAAGCGTGGATTTTGCGTTTGACCACAGTTTATCCCACTTCCACGCAAAAAACTAAAAAACGAATAGATATCCGGGTGTGGCGCAGCTGGGAGCGCGGGTGGTTTGGGACCATCAGGCCGCAGGTTCGATCCCTGTCACTCGGACCATATCGAGTGTTCATAACCAACTTGAATGTTGAAAATGAGCACTCGATTTTTTATGCTTATTTCTCCATTTCGTTACACGCTTTTTGAAAGCGTGTAACCCACTATAACACTTTCACAGTTTACCGTGTAAAGGTGTCAGTGGATTTTATTTGAAAAATACTTGACTTTGTAGTATAATGCTTATGTTGAGGCGGTAAATAACGTGTATAACACAAGAGGAAGCTGGAAGAAAGGAAAGTAATTATGTATTGTAAAAACTGCGGAAAAGTGGTTGATGAAAATTCTTTGTACTGCAACAACTGTGGAGCAAAGTTGGGCGGCACGCAAAACAAAAATACTTTTGAAGATAAGTCGAGTTTTGGATTTGCTGTTTTAGGTTTCTTTATTCCTTTGGTTGGTTTGATTTTGTTTCTTATATATGAAAGTAAGAAACCCAAACGAGCAAAATCTGCCGGTAAAGGTGCTCTAGTTGGATTTATAACAGAAATTGTTTTGTCTATTATGCTTGTGATTTTATATGTTGTTTTTGCAGCATCCTTGTTTTCTAACATATCTAATGGTACTGAATCCAATATTCCTGTTATTGGTGATATCTTTAGAGAAGAAACAACAGACGAAATGTTAGAAAAATATGTAGATGTTTCGTTTGGCGAATTTAAAGTAACCAATAACGGATATTACTCAGAAACATCTCTTGAAATCACGGTAACAAACAAGGCGGCAACCCAATGTACGTATTACATAACAATTGAGGCGGTTGATGAAAACGGAACAAGACTCAAAACAGATATGATTTATGCCGACAGATTAAATGCAGGACAAAAAATAAAACTAACTGCATTTGAGTATGTCGAACAAGATCAAATCAAACAATTTAAGAACGCGACTTTCAAGGTTTTAGAAATAGATAAGTATGATTTTTAAGGTTGGTTATGAACACTCGCACCATAACTGAACCGACAGTTGATACAATTATCAGCTGTCGGTTCGTTACTTTTTAGCCCCTAAACCTCTGTGGTTATGGGGATTTTTCATTTGTATATGAACCCCCTATTGAAAATGCTCTTAAAATGATAAAAAGCCGCATAATCGTTGGATTGTTAGTCCTCGATTAGTTTAAATCATTACATATCAACAATAATCGTTTCAAAGCGATATCAATCGTAATTTCATTATTTGCTAATTCCTTAAGTATTTTACTTTTCGCCATTTCTTCCTCCACAAATCAAATCCGTTTTACTAAATTTATTATCGTTACCGATTGTTATGGATTGATCATACCGCATTTATTGTTTCACTTCCGTGATGATGTCACAAAAAAAGGCACCGCCTCCGGTGCCTTTGAAAGTTCCATGTATAAAAGCGGTACAGCAACATTACTGTACCGCCTTTATTGCCTTATTAGGATTTAGTTTTTGATTTCTGTAAATCAAAGCACCAAGGAAGGTGCGGCATATACTCTTGCAGCCAATTCTTGATTGAGCATATAGAGGCTCTTGGGATCGCTTCCGAACAACTCCATCTTCGTAATCAGATCATTGGCGTTGGTCTCTTCTTCACCCTGCTCTTTAACAAACCAGTCAAGGAACTGCATGGTACGGAAATCCCTTACTTCATATGCTGCTGCATAGATATCGTTAATCAAAGAAGTAACATATTCCTCGTGCTCAAGCCCTGCCTTAAGAACGTCCATATGACAGTTGATAGCTTTGTCGGGCTTTGCGATTGCTTCAAGCGTCACCTTCTGATTTTCGTTCTGGAGGTACTGATAAAACAGCATTGCGTGGTCGCGTTCCTCCTGTGCCTGAATCTTATACCAGTTTGCAAAACCGTCAAGTCCCGCATCCTCAAAGTAGTTAGAAAAATCCAAGTAAAGATATGCGGAGTAAAACTCTTTGTTGATTTGCTGATTTAACAGCTCATGTACTTTTGCATTCATCATTTTCTTCTCTCCTATTCAAATGTCTGCCTTCCACAAGCCGTGAAGATTGCAATAGGCATAAGCAGCAACAGGCTTATCATCGGCAAGAGCAAAGGTTACAACAGGCGCTTTACCCACCTCAAGGCACTTGCGCTGACCACCCTTATCGGTCTGAAGATATACCCAAAGGATGCTGTGCTCCTCTACCATAGGATGCTCCACGGAACCGATGGTCACAGTCACGGTCTTTCCGTCAACCGATACAACGGGAATATGCTTTTCGTGGCTTGCTTCCACTACACCAGGTTCCAGCTTTTTCATCTTCTGTCCACAGCACATCATAGGAACACCTGCATCGTGGATCATTCCGATCAAATTCCCGCAATGCTCACAAATATAGAACTTATTGTTATCACACATAGAAAAAACCTCCATATTTTAGTTTATTTATTTTTTATTATATCACCAAACTGTGAATAATTCAAGGCATTTGCCTTATTCGTATTGAATTTTCGTGGCAAATCGTGCATAATAATAAAAAAGTACATTCCTTATCTGCGCTGTACCTACAAGCAGATAAGGATGGGATGGATGATATGGAATTTCAAAACTATTTCCCTGTTTGGAATAAATTAGATACTGCTCACCAAGGACAGATCCTCGGCACGCTGATCACCCGCACGGTGAAAAAAGGAACGGTAATCCATAACGGCAGCAACGATTGCACAGGGCTTTTGCTCGTAAAGTCCGGTCAGCTTCGCGCCTACATTCTTTCCGATGAAGGACGGGAGATCACCATTTACCGTTTGTTTGATCGGGATATGTGTCTGTTTTCCGCATCCTGCATGATGCGCTCCATTCAGTTTGACATCACCATTGAGGCGGAAAAGGACACCGACCTTTGGATCATTCCCGTAGAGGTCTATCAAAGCATTATGGCAGAGTCCGCACCCGTGGCGAACTACACAAACGAGCTGATGGCCACAAGATTTTCCGACGTTATGTGGCTGATTGAGCAGATCATGTGGAAGAGTCTTGACAAGCGCGTTGCCGCCTTTCTCTTGGAAGAATCCGCGATTGAGGACAGCGACACTCTGAAAATCACACATGAAGCCGTTGCCAACCACCTTGGTTCTCACCGTGAGGTCATCACACGAATGCTGAAATACTTTCAGAACGAAGGAATGGTCAAGCTCTCCCGAGGCACGATTGAACTTACAGACAAAACCAAGTTAGAAGAACTAAGCGAAACATAAACGATGTCCGCCGATGCAAAACGCACGGCGGACATTTTGTATCCCTGCCTTATTCAATTCCTGTCAGTTCATAACCTGCATTTTGAACAACTGTTTTGAAAGCATCGTTCGACACATTTTGATGCAGTTTCACATGA
>JAFPCP010000025.1 GCA_017423825.1 Clostridia bacterium
AATCAGATCAAAGCCGGCACCGCGCCTTGGACCTTTGTGGAAATCATGTGCTGCCCCGGCGGCTGTGTCAACGGCGGCGGCCAACCGATTCAGCCTGCGTCGGTGCTCAATGTGTTTGACATCAAGGCCATGCGCGCCAAAGCGCTGTATGACCAGGATGCTGCCATGAAACTGCGTAAGAGCCACGAGAACCCGACCGTGAAAGCGGTGTATGAGGAGTATCTGGGCGAATACGGCAGCCATAAGGCGCACGAGATTCTGCATACGCACTACGTAGCGCGCAAGAGATTCAAATAAACTAACACCTATGCGGTGCCCGCACGCCCCACCGGCGCGCGGGCACCGTTTTGCTTGTGCGGAACAAGCTGTATCTTGTGTCTGCGCGGGCGGAAACACCACAACATAGGGTGGTTGTTGATTTCTACAAAAAAAGTTATCTCGTTTTGTGAAAAAAGACTTGACGAACCCCGGTAGAATGTGGTATATTTGGAGATACCTCGAAGGGGGTTTATTTTTTGTGCCCTTTTTTGGGCAAAGCCCCATCGGCCGGTTGGCACGAGGGAGGTTCACAAATTTCCGGCTTTACAGCTAGTGGAGGTACCGTTATGAGAGTCAAAATTACCCTGGCTTGCACCGAATGCAAGCAACGCAACTATGACACGATGAAAAACAAGAAGAACAACCCGGACAGACTGGAAATGAACAAATACTGCCGTTTCTGCCGTAAACACACCGTGCACAGAGAAACGAAGTAAACGGCACCAGGAAAGAGGAGGAAAACAACATGATTTTATGGGGATTTATATTCCTGTTGGCGGGTTTGCTGACCAGCCTTATCCTTTTCCTCAACAATCTGGGAGGTATGATTGACCGTTTACAGGCGCTGGGATTCGGCGGCTATGTGGAGGCCTTTTTTGACACGGCCAACCTCAACGCCGGCAAAGTGGTCTTTGTTATTGCGGTGGCCGTGGCTGTTCTCGGCTTGGTGTTGTACCTGATTGGCCGCGCGAAAAACAAAGGAGAAAAAAATCCGATTATCCCGGCCAAGGTGAGCAAGTTCTTCCGCGACGTGAAGGGCGAGTTCAAAAAGATTGTTTGGCCGACGTTCGGGTCGGTTGTCCGCAACACCGGTATGGTGCTGCTGGTCTGTGCGATTACCGCCGCGCTGATTGTCCTGGTGGATTTGGGGCTTGGTCAGTTGGTCGACCTTCTGGTCAACTTATAAGAAGGGGGCCGCACAATGGACGAAGCAAGATGGTATGTAGTGCACACCTTTTCCGGGTATGAGAACAAAGTGGCGACCAACCTGGAAACGATTGTAGAAAACCGGCACCTGCAAGATTGGATTCACGAGGTGCGCGTTCCCACCGAAACGGTGGTCGAGACCAAAGACGGCCAGCGCCGCGAGGTAGAGCACAAGGTTTTCCCCGGCTACGTGTTGGTGAAAATGGTTATGAGCGATGACAGTTGGTTTGTGGTGCGCAACGTGCGTGGCTGCACCGGCTTCGTCGGGCCGAACGGCAAACCTGTGCCGCTGACAGAGCAAGAGGTTGCCGCCCTGGGCGTGGAGAAAAAGGAAATCATCATCAACTACGCCGTGGGCGATACGGTCAACATTATCGACGGCCCGTTGGAGAACTTCTCCGGCGTGGTGGAAGAGATTGACCAGGAAAAGAACATGGTTCGCGTGACCATCTCGATGTTTGGTCGGGAGACCTCGGTCGAGTTGGAGCTCGACCAAGCCGAGCGAATGGAATAAGTCGCCGGCAACCCGTATTAAAAGTTCGGGGCAAGAGCCCCTTACCTGTGCGCCGGACACTTTTCCGGCTGTGGGAGGGATGCCCGCGCTTTACCGGGCGCAGGGTATGCCGATGTTACCACGATTTTTGGAGGTGCGATAGAAATGGCTCAGAAAATTACCGGTTATATCAAATTACAGATTCCGGCCGGCAAAGCGACTCCGGCTCCCCCGGTGGGTCCGGCGCTTGGTCAGCATGGCGTCAACATCATGTCTTTTACAAAGGAATTCAACGAGCGTACGAAAAATGACGCGGGTTTGATCATCCCCGTGGTTATCACTGTGTACGCCGACCGTTCCTTTACCTTTATCACCAAGACGCCCCCCGCGGCCGTTCTGCTGAAAAAAGCTTGCGGCATCGACAAGGCGTCCGGCGTGCCGAACAAGAACAAAGTGGCGCAGGTCACTAAGGAACAGGTTCGCAAGATCGCAGAGACCAAGATGCCCGACTTGAATGCCAGTAGCGTAGAACAGGCGATGAGCATGATCGCCGGTACCGCGCGCAGCATGGGTATTACGGTTGTCGACTAACGCGGACCGAGTGGGAGGAAATCCTGACATTCCGCTTTAACCACACTTGCCGCTCCTATTGGCGGCATCCAAATGGAGGAAAGACCAATGAAACATGGTAAAAAATATGTCGACAGTGCGAAGCTGTTCGACCGCAGCACACAATTTGACGTAGCCGAAGCGCTTGACCTGGCGGTCAAGACCGGCAAAGCGAATTTTGATGAAACCGTCGAAGTGCACGTCCGCTTGGGCGTAGACGGCCGTCACGCGGACCAGCAGGTGCGCGGCGCGGTGGTTCTGCCCAACGGCACCGGTAAAACGGTGCGCGCCTTGGTGTTCGCCAAAGGCGACAAGGTGCAGGCGGCGCTGGATGCCGGCGCGGATTACGTCGGCGCCGAGGACCTGGTCGCGAAGATTCAGGGCGGCTGGACCGATTTCGACGTGGTTATCGCCAGCCCGGACATGATGGGCTTGGTCGGTCGTTTAGGTAAAGTGCTCGGCCCCCGTGGCTTGATGCCCAACCCGAAGGCCGGTACCGTTAACCCGGACGTTGCCAAGGCGGTCACCGAAGCCAAAGCGGGTAAGATTGAGTATCGTCTGGACAAGACGAACATCATTCACTGCCCCATCGGCAAAGTGTCCTTTGGTATCGAGAAATTGCAGGAGAACTTTGACGCGCTGTTGGGCGCCATCGTTCGCGCGAAACCGGCCGCTGCCAAGGGCCAGTATATCCGCTCCTGCGTGGTGTCGGCCACCATGGGCCCCGGCATCAAAGTCAACCCCGCCAAATTGGGCGGCTAAGTATTGGCTATGTCGGCTCAACGAGCCGAAGTAGTATATATTGCTGTTCTTCCACAGACAGCAGGTACGCCTAGCGTATAAACATCGTCGATGTGCCTGCCGAGGAGAGCGTTCAGACACAAACGCTTTGTGTCGAATGATGCGTAATTCTCCTCTCCTGTGGAAACACGGGAGAGGTTTTTCTTTTGGGATGACAGCAACATCCTATATTCGGAGGTGAAACAAAGAATGGCAAGCGAAAAAATTCTGCAAGAAAAGCAAGCCTATGTGGCTGAACTGTCCGCGAAGCTGAGTGGTGCGGTTGCCGGCGTTATCGTCGATTACAGCGGCATCAACGTGGAGGATGACACCATCCTGCGCCGTCAGTTGCGTGAAGCGGGTGTGGAGTACGCCGTGGTGAAAAACACCATGTTGCGCCGCGCCGCCGAAAGCGCCAACCTGACCGGCCTGGACGACGTCCTGAAAGGCTCGACGGCGTTGGCCACCAGCAACGACTATGTTGCTGCGGCAAAGATTCTGTGCAAGTACGCAGAGGACAATGACAACTTTGAAGTGAAAGCCGGCTTTATGGACGGCGCGGTTATCGACGCCGCGAAGGTCAAAGAGCTGTCCAAACTGCCTTCTAAAGAAGGTCTGTTGTCTATGTTGTTGAGCGTGCTGAACGGCCCCATCCGTGGTTTGGCGGTGGCGTTGAACGCTATTGCTGAAAAGGGTGAGGAAGCTGCTCCCGCCGAGGAAGCCGCTCCCGCTGAGGAGGTTGCTCCCGCCGAGGAAGCTGCCCCTGCTGAGGAAGCCGCTCCCGCTGAGGAAGCCGCTCCCGCTGAGGAAGCTGCCCCCGCCGCTGAATAAGGTGGCATCTTCGCTTTGATTACAAAGCGCAACAAAGATTTGATATTTGGAGGAATGAAGAATGTCTGAGAAAATTACGGCTATGATTGAAGAAATCAAAGCTCTGACTGTTTTGGAACTGTCCGACCTGGTTAAGGCGATTGAAGAAGAGTTTGGCGTTTCCGCCGCTGCTCCCGTGGCTGTGGCCGCCGTTGCCGGTGCTGCCCCCGCCGCCGAAGAGAAGAGCGAGTTCGACGTTATCCTGGCTGAGGCCGGCGCTAACAAGATTGCTGTTATCAAGGCTGTCCGCGAGATGACCGGCTTGGGCTTGAAAGAAGCCAAAGAGTTGGTCGACGGCGCTCCGAAGCCGGTGAAGACTGGCGTGTCCAAGGACGATGCCGAAGCCGCCAAGGCGAAGCTGGAAGAAGCCGGCGCCAAGGTCGAGCTGAAATAAGCAGTATCACCTATCCGAATAGAAAAAGAGGCTGTGATTTTTCACGGCCTCTTTTTTTGCGCCGTCCGTGCCAAAAACCAACGCAAAAGAAGGTCTTGAACGCCCAAAAGCGTCCGGGCGTCAGAGGGCGCTCGTCCTTATTTAGTGACCTAAAAACGCAAAAGTACTACATGTTGTGGTGTAGAAAATTTATTAAAAAATTTTTACAAAATAACGAAAAAATGCTTGCATTTCTTGCGTTTTTGTTGTATGATAGTCGGGCACGGTTGCGAAAAGGGGCCTTTTTGCGCTTTTTTACGTGGCCGGCAGACTGCACGATATGCGATGAAGCGGGAGGTTGCGACCGAAATACGGTCGGTTTTTCCGTGGAGTATGTCCGATTTCAAACCGGGCGAAGGAGAACTGTGTGCAGAGAACGACAAAAGTGGCCGAAACCGCTTGCCCAACGGGCGGAATTGACCGAAACTTGCGCAATTTGTCGCTTTCTGAGACAGGACGCTATGCCAACCCGGGGCTTGCGACGGCAAGTTGCCGGTTTTTTCATGAGCCGGGAGGAAACACCCGGCGCTGTGTATGGTTTTGGCGTCGCCCGCCAACTAAAATTTCAAGGAGGCGTTTTACTGTGGCAGTCAAAGAGAAAATTCGCATTCGCATTAAGGGTTACGATCATCAACTGGTGGATCAAGCCGCCAGCAAAATCGTAGAAACCGCCCACCGCACCGGTGCGCGCGTATCCGGCCCCGTGCCGCTCCCGACCGAAAAAGAGGTCGTGACGATTTTGCGTGCCGTTCACAAGTACAAAGATGCGCGTGAGCAGTTCGAAACCCGCACCCACAAGCGTCTGGTGGACATCCTCAGACCGTCGAACAAAACCGTTGAGGCCTTACAGGGCCTTGAACTCCCCGCCGGCGTGGACATCGAAATCAAGCTGTAAAACCGGCTTGTAACGATTCACAAGGCGAGGTCATGTTGGTGGAAACGCGCCGTTTCCGCGCCGGGAACTCCCTTTGGGGAAAGCCGCGGCCGGACACATTCAGGTGGGTGGAAATCAACCAATAACCAAGGAGGTAATAGACAATGCAAAAAGGTATTATCGGCAAGAAAATCGGCATGACGCAGATTTTCGATGCAAAGGGCAACGTCGTTCCGGTGACCGTTGTAGAAGCGGGCCCGTGCGTTGTTGTGCAAAAGAAGACCGTTGAAAACGACGGTTACGCGGCCGTTCAGCTGGGTTACGGCGATTTGCGCCCCAGCCAGGTCAACAAACCCATGAAAGGGCATTTCGACAAATCCGACGTGGCCCCGAAGCGCACGCTGCGTGAGTTCCGCTTGGCGGACTGCGACGCGGTGAACGTGGGCGACGTCATCAAGGCGGACACCTTCGCTGTGGGCGACCACGTCGACGTGGTGGGCACCAGCAAAGGTAAAGGCTACGCCGGCGCCATCAAGCGTTGGAACTTCGCCCGCCTGAAAGAGTCCCACGGTACCGGTCCGGTAGCCCGGCACGCCGGTTCGTTGGGCGCTTGCTCCTCCCCCTCTCGTGTTTTCAAAGGCATGAAGGGCGCCGGCCATTTGGGTGCCGAGCGTGTGACGGTGCAAAACCTGGAAGTTATCAAGATTGACGTGGAGAACAACCTGATTGCCATCAAGGGCGCCATCCCCGGCCCCCGCAAGGGCATCGTGGTCATCTCCGATACCGTCAAGAAAGCCTAAGGAAGGAGGACGAACAGATGCCTACAGTTTCCGTTTATAGCATGACCGGCAGAAAAACCAGCACGATGGAATTGAGCGCTGAAGTATTCGGCATCGAGCCCAACAAAACCGTGCTGCACAGCGCCGTAGTCAACTTCCTGGCCAACCAACGCCAGGGCACGCAATCCACCAAAACCCGCACCGAGGTTAGCGGCGGCGGCAAAAAGCCGTGGCGGCAAAAAGGCACCGGTCACGCCCGTCAGGGTTCCACCCGTGCGCCCCAGTGGACACACGGCGGCATCGCCTTGGGTCCCAAGCCCCGTAGTTATCGGTTTGCTCTGCCGAAAAAGGTGCGTCGACTGGCTCTGAAATCGGCCTTCTCCGCGAAAGTGGCGGCCGGTGACATGCTGGTTCTGAGCAAACTCACTATGGACGAAATCAAGACCAAGACCATCGTCAACCTGTTGGCAGCTTTGCACGCCGACAAGAAGGTCTTGCTGGTCTTGCCGGAGAAGAACGACAAGGTTATCCTGTCTGCTCGCAACATCCCCGGCGTCAAGACCGCTTTGGTCAACACATTGAACGTATACGACGTCCTGAACGCCGACAAATTTATCGTCGTGAAGGATGCGGTCGCACAGATGGAGGAGGTTTACAAATAATGAACGTTCGTGACATTATCATCGCCCCCGTCATTACGGAGAAATCCGTGGCCGGCCTGAGCGAGAAAAAGTACACCTTCCGCGTGGCAGATGGCGCCAACAAGATTGAATCGCCAAAGCGGTGGAAGAGATCTTCGGCGTGAAGGTTGCCAAGGTGAACACCATCAGCATGAAGGGCAGAAAACGGCGTATGGGCCGTTTTGAGGGTTACACCTCCGATTGGAAAAAATCGGTGGTCACCCTCACCGAAGACTCCAAGACCATTGAGTTCTTCGACGGCATGTTCTAAATGTATTGACGCAGCCGGGCAATGTATGGAGGCGGACAGCCTCCGCTAAGCCGGGCAAAGCCTGATAATAGGAGAGTGAATGGAATGGCTATTAAGAATTATAAGCCGACTACTCCGGGCCGTCGTGGTATGTCCGTGGTTGACTACACCGTACTGTCCAAAGTAGCACCGGAAAAGAGCCTGTTGGCTCCCAAGTCCAAAAAAGCCGGCCGTAACAGCTATGGCCGCATCACCATCCGTCACCGTGGTGGCGGCAACCGTCAGAAATACCGCATTATCGACTTCAAACGCAACAAAGTGGATGTCGCCGGTACGGTTATGACGCTGGAATACGATCCCAACCGCAGCGCGCACATCGCCCTCGTGTCCTACGAGGACGGCGAGAAGCGCTACATCATTGCCCCCGCGGGCTTGAAAGTGGGCGACACGGTTATGGCCGGCGCCGCCGCTGACATCAAACCGGGCAACGCGTTGCCGCTGAGCAGCATCCCGACCGGTACCTTCATCCACAACGTGGAGTTGTATCCCGGTAAAGGTGCGCAGTTGGCGCGTTCCGCCGGTGTGATGGCCCAGCTGATGGGCAAAGAAAACAACCTCGCGATGATTCGCTTGCCCTCGGGCGAGATGCGGTATGTGCCGCTGGGCTGCATGGCTACCATCGGCCAGGTCGGCAACACGGACCACGCGAACGTGCAGCTGGGTAAAGCCGGCCGCAAACGTCACATGGGTTGGCGTCCGCAGGTTCGCGGTTCTGTCATGAACCCCTGTGATCACCCCCACGGTGGTGGTGAGGGTAAATCCCCCATCGGCCGTCCGGGTCCTGTTACCCCCTGGGGTAAACCGGCTCTGGGTTACAAAACCCGCAAGGCTCACAACCGCTCCGATAAATTTATCGTGAAGCGCCGTAACGGTAAGTAAGCGAAAGGAGATTCATTATTTATGGGTAGAAGCGTAAAGAAGGGTCCTTTCGTACAGCCTGTGCTGTTGAAACGGATTCAAGAAATGAACAATGCCGGTGAGAAACGCATTCTCAAAACGTGGAGCCGTTCCTCCACGATTTTCCCGGATTTTGTCGG
>JAFPCP010000026.1 GCA_017423825.1 Clostridia bacterium
CCGCGGCAGACTGCCGTTGGTGTCGAGTTTCACCGCGTAGCCCCAATCTTTGACCTGTTGCAAAAAATCCACCAACCGCGGCTGCAACAACGGCTCACCGCCGGTGACACATACGCCGTCCAACAATCCGCGGCGCCGTTCCAGATAGGCAAGCACCTCATGCGTCGCGTCCGCCTGCGCGCCGGGGGTGCGTACCAGCCCCGCGTTGTGGCAAAACGGACACCGTAAATTGCAACCACCGGTGAAAACGGTGCAAACTACGTGCCCGGGGTAGTCCAACAACGACATTTTTTGAAACCCTTGTATGTTCGTCGCTACCACCCCCTACCGTTTCCGTGCCTTGTCAGTATAGCACACGAATTTTGTCCAGTCAATAGGAAAAACACAATATATTGTGGTTTTTTTAATTTTTATATGCAACATCTTGAATATCTTGGGGAATATAAACAAAAAAGCACCCGCCATTTTGGCGGGTGCTCGGTGAGAAAACCATGTAAAACCTTATTCTTCCGGCTTTTTCTCCAAAGCAATCGGATAATCGCCCAGGTGTTTGACCTTGAAGCCGTTTTTCTTGTACTCTTCATAATCGAAGGCTTCCAGCTCATCGATAGCCAGTTTGTGGAATTCATAGAAATTCTTCCACCACTCATAGCCACTGCCGAGTTCGGCGTTCAGGTAGGCGTCGGCGATGTCGCAACCCATCTGCGGGGCAACGTAGAAGGCGCCCATGGCCAGCACGTTGACACCGTTGCCGGTAATCGCACGCAGGGCGGCGGGCACGCTCTCGACCACGCCGGCATGCACGTGCGGGCACTTGCTCGCCGCAATGTGAATGCCCATACCGGTGCCGCAGAACAGCAGCGCGCGCTCAAATTCGCCTTCGGCGATGGCGCTGCCCACCCGCAGACCAACACGGTGGAACATCAGGTCGGTGTCCTTATCGGGGTCGCTGCCTTCAACCACGCCCAAATCGGTGATTTTCCAGCCTTTTTCTTTCAAGTGGGCCACAACAGCCTCTTTCAGGGGATAGCCGGCAAAGTCGGCGCCAACAACCAAATACTTGTCTTTAACCAGTTTCATGGATGGTATCTCCTCTCTTATATTAAGATGATTCTATTGTAGCATTTGCAGCACAGCGGGACAAGGGCGGGGTTGTGAAAAAGGCTATATTGTGCAAATAGAAATGAATATCGTATTATGCCCAAAGTCTACCTCTTGCAATCTTCACACCACCGTGTATAATAATAAGGAAATACACAGGCAGGAGGACAGGCACATGGGCATCTTACACGGCAAACAACCAACGCGGGTTTGGAAATATTTTGAAGAGCTTTGCGCTATCCCCCACGGTTCGGGAAACACGAAGCGCATCAGTGATTATTGTGTGGCGTTCGCCAAAGCGCACAACCTGCGCTATACGCAAGACGCCATGCAAAACGTCATCATCTGGAAAGACGCCTCGAACGGGTACGAATCGCATCCGCCGGTCATTGTGCAAGGGCACCTGGATATGGTGTGTGAAAAAGAGCCGGACAGCGATTTCGATTTTGAGGCCGACGGCCTCCGCCTGCAAACGCAAGGCGATTGGCTTTGTGCGGACGGCACGACGCTGGGCGCGGACGACGGCATCGCTGTCGCTATGGCGTTGGCGATTTTGGAGGACACGAAGCTCGCCCACCCGCCGCTGGAAGTCGTGCTGACCGTGGATGAAGAAATCGGCCTGTTGGGGGCAGCCGGTCTGGACACACGCGCGTTGCAGGCGCGGCGGTTGCTCAACCTCGATTCGGAGGAAGAGGGCGTGCTCACCATCGGCTGTGCCGGCGGCGCCACCGCCCATATCACCTTGCCGATATCCCACACGCCCTGTGATTGGCCGTGTTATCGCATCACCGTTTCCGGTCTTATCGGCGGGCATTCCGGTGCAGAAATCCACAAAGGGCGGCAAAACGCCAACATCCTCATGGGGAAACTGCTGGCTGGCCTACCCTTCGCGTGGCGGCTGGTGGACATCGCCGGCGGCCAGAAAGACAACGCCATCCCACGGCATGCTGTGTGCACCATTGCCGCTGTGGAAAACCCGACCGCCAACGCGGCGGCCTTTGCCGACGTGCACCGCATCCCTGCCGATCCGGATTTGCAAGTAAGCGTCACCCCGGTCCCGGCCAGCGCCACCGCGGTGGATGAGGCCGGCTCCGCGACTGTGGCCGCCTTCCTCGCGCAGGCGAAAAATGGCGTGCAAGCCATGAGCCGTCAGCTCGAAGGGTTGGTGGAAACCTCCCTCAATCTGGGGGTTTTGAATACCACCCCAACCGCCGTGTGCGCCACCTTCTCGGTGCGCAGTTCCCTAAACGACAGCAAGGACGCGCTGCTGGACGAGTTGCGACAAACTGCCGCCCGCATCGGCGCCAACTATGCTGAGAGCGGCCACTATCCCGCTTGGGAACCGATGCCCAATTCCCCGTTGCAACAAATCATGAGCGCCGTGGCAGAAAAACACTATGGACAAAAACCGCTCATCACCGCCATTCACGCCGGACTGGAATGTGGTCTGTTCAGCGATAAAATGCCGGGCTTAGATGCCGTATCCTTCGGCCCGAATATGCAAAACATCCACACCACCGAGGAGCGTATCAGCCTGTCTTCGGTGGAACGCACCTACGCCTATCTGCTCGCTGTATTGCAAGCATTATAACAAAGGAGGCCGTTATGCGAGAAAAAATTATCTCCTCATTACAACAACAATTGGAGTGCGGCGAGGCGTTGCTGGTCACCAGCCACGCAAACCGCTTTTACATCACCGGATTCCCGTCCAGTGCCGGTCAGGTGGTTGTGACCAAAAACCATGGGTGGTTTTTGGTGGATTTTCGCTATATAGAAAAGGCGCGCGCCACCATACAAGGCCTTACGGTTTGCTTGTCCGGCGGGCTTGACGAGTTGCGGGGGGTGTTAACCGACGAAAACGTAACCCGCCTATACGTCGAGACCGAATCCACCACCCTGCATCAATACTCCGTTCTGAAAACCGCCCTGCCCGGCATAGACGTCCAGCAGGACAATCGCTTTGATGTGCATCTCTTGCGCCTGCGGCAATGCAAGAGCGACTGGGAATTGCAAGCCATCCGCCGCGCACAGGCTATCACGGACGACACGTTCACGTATATTCTGGACCGTCTCCGCCCGGGGCGCACCGAGCGGGAGATTATGCTGGATATGGAACTCTACGCTCGACAACACGGAAGCGACGGCGTGGCTTTTTCGTACATTGTGGTGTCCGGCAAAAACTCCGCTCTGCCCCACGGCGAGCCAACCGATAAACCGCTGGAAAAAGGTGATTTTCTCACGATGGATTTCGGCGCCGTCGTGGACGGCTATCGCTCAGACATGACGCGCACCGTCGCCATTGGTGGTGTTAGCGAACAGCAGCAGCGCGTATACGACACCGTACACCGCGCGCAACAGGCCGCGCTGGCCGCCATTCGCCCCGGGGTTTCCTGCCGCGAGGTGGATGCCGTTGCCCGGAAAATCATTGATGACGCCGGGTTTGCCGGTTGTTTCGGCCACGGGCTCGGCCACAGCGTAGGCATCGACATCCACGAAATGCCCGCCTTCAACACCCGCTGCGACACGCTGCTGGAACCCGGCATGGTCATGACGGTGGAACCGGGCATTTACCTCGAAGGGCAGTTCGGCGTGCGCATTGAGGACATGGTTGTGGTGACCGCCGACGGCTGTGAAAATCTCACCCTTAGCCCCAAAAACCTGATTGTTGTATAACGACAAACCCGCCCCTACTGATATTTCAGCCGGGGGCGGGTTATACTATGTCCACATAGGCGAAAAGGAGTGTTATCTATGTGTACAGCCATCAGTTATCGGGCGGGCGGGCATTTTTTCGGTCGCACGTTGGACCTGGATTGCTCCTATACCGAGCAAATCACCATCACGCCCCGCCAATACCCTTACCCGTTCCGTCACCGCGCCATGCTAAAAACCCATTACGCCATCCTCGGCATGGCCACCGCCACCGCCGAACAACCGCTGTACTACGACGCCGTCAACGAAAAAGGGCTGTGCATGGCGGGGCTCAATTTCCCAGGCAACGCCGTGTATCTCCCGCCCGCAAGCGGCTGGGACAATGTCACCGCTTTCGAGTTGTTGCCGCTCATCCTCGGCACCTGCGAAACCGTCCTGCAAGCCAAAGAGAGACTCAAACACCTGCGGATTGTGAACACGCCGTATGCGCCCGAAATGCCGCTCACGCCGTTGCATTGGCTACTCGCCGATGGTGAGCACAGTCTGGTGATAGAGCCAACCACCGACGGCTTACAGATATACGACAACCCAGCGGCGGTGCTCACCAACAACCCGCCCTTTCCACAACTAACCAGCCGTTTGGTGGATTACATGCATCTCACCCCTAAACCACCAAAAAACCGATTCGCCCCCACCATCCCTCTGACGCCATACAGCCACGGCCTCGGCGCGGTGGGGCTGCCGGGGGATTTTTCCTCCCCGAGTCGCTTTGTGCGCGCGACGTTTCATCTGCACAACGCCGCGCCCGGCGGGATAGAAGAGGAGCGTATCCGCCAAGTGTTCCACATCCTGCGCACGGTGTTTATCCCCCGCGGCAGCGTGCGCCTAGGGGACGGACGATATCATCACACTCTGTATGCCGCCTGTTTGCACGCCGAAGCCGGTGTGTATTATGTCAGCACCCATCTCAACAGCCGTATATGCGGCATCGATATGCACCGCGCGGACTTGAACGGGACGAAACCGATGTGTTATCCTCTGCCTGCGGTGGAACCCTTCCCCATCCTAAACTAAATAAAACAGCGCCGCCCCTCTGTTAGGGGCGGCGCTGTTTGTTATATTAGAACAAGCCGGTAATTTTTCCTTGGTCATCCACGTCAATGCGTTCGGCTGCCGGGGATTTCGGCAGGCCGGGCATGGTGAGAATGTCGCCGGTGAGCACCACGATAAAGCCGGCGCCCGCTGAGATTTTCACGTTTTTCACCGTGACGGTAAAACCGTCCGGCGCGCCAAGCTTCGTCGGGTCATCCGAAAAACTATACTGCGTTTTCGCAATACACACCGGACACTTATCAAAGCCAAGAGCCGTGAGCTGCGCTATCTGCTTTTTGGCCGCCGGCATCACAACGATGTCGTCACCGCCATACACCTTTTGCACCACGGCGCGGATTTTGTCTTCAATCGACAAGTCCAGTTCGTACGAGAAGGTGAAATCGCCCTGCTCTTGCTCGCACAAACGCACCACTTCGTTAGCCAGATCCACGCCACCGGCGCCACCGTCCGCCCACACCGTGGACAGCACCGTGTTCACGCCCAACTGGCGGCATTTGTCAATGATAAACTCGATTTCCGCATCCGTGTCGGTCGGGAACCGGTTCACCGCCACTACGCAGGGCAGTTTATACACGTTTTTGATGTTGGAAACGTGCCGCAACAGGTTCGGGATGCCCCGTTCCAGCGCACCTAAGTCCTCGGTGTTCAGCTCGGTTTTCGCCAGACCACCGTGCATTTTCAGCGCACGCACCGTAGCAACCATCACCACCGCATCCGGCGTCAAGCCGGCCATGCGGCACTTGATGTCCAGGAATTTTTCCGCGCCCAAGTCCGCGCCAAAGCCGGCCTCGGTGACGGTATAATCCCCCATCTTCATTGCCATGCGTGTGGCAATGACCGAATTGCACCCGTGCGCGATGTTCGCAAAGGGGCCGCCGTGCACAAATGCCGGCGTACCTTCCAGCGTCTGCACCAGGTTCGGTTTGAGCGCATCTTTCAGCAGCGCCGTCATAGCGCCCGCCGCCTTCAACTCGCCGCAGGTGACCGGCTTGTCGTCCGCCGTGTATCCCACGATGATGTTGGACAGCCGCTCTTTCAAATCGCGAATCGAGCCGGCCAAACACAATACCGCCATGATTTCGCTCGCGACCGTGATGTCAAAACCATCCTCACGCGGCACGCCATTCGCTTTGCCGCCCATGCCGTCCACAATAAAGCGCAGCTGCCGGTCGTTCATGTCGACGCACCGTTTCCAAGTGATGCGGCGCACGTCGATGCCCAGCGCGTTGCCCTGCTGGATGTGGTTGTCCAACATCGCGGCCAGCAGGTTGTTCGCCGCGCCAATTGCGTGGAAGTCGCCGGTGAAATGCAGATTGATATCCTCCATCGGCACCACCTGTGCGTAGCCGCCGCCGGCGGCGCCGCCTTTGACGCCGAACACCGGGCCGAGCGACGGTTCGCGCAACGCGACCGTCACGTTCTTGCCAATGCGACGCAAACCGTCAGCTAAGCCGATGGTGGTGGTGGTTTTTCCCTCGCCCGCCGGGGTGGGGGTAATCGCCGTCACCAAAATCAGTTTGCCG
>JAFPCP010000027.1 GCA_017423825.1 Clostridia bacterium
ACGCAGGGAACCTTCGAGGGAGAGATTGCGTTTGCTCCGAAGGGAGAAAACGGCTTTGGATATGACCCGATTTTCCTCGTGGGGGAGCGTACGTCGGCTGAAATGAGCCCGGCGGAGAAAGACGCTGTCAGCCATCGTGGAAAAGCGTTGGCTGCTTTTTCGGAGAAACTGAAACAATACTTAAACAACGATTGAGGATGGAAAAATCTATGTTAACAAGCAAACAGCGTGCCTACTTACGGGGGCAAGCAAATAAATTAGAGGCAATTCTGCACGTGGGCAAGGGCGGCATTTCTGATACCGTCATACGGCAAGCGGACGACGCCTTGACAGCGAGAGAATTAATTAAAGGAAAAGTTTTGGAAAGCGCCCCGGACACGGCGCGTGCGTTGGCAGAGGCGGTGGCTTCTTCGGTGCAGGCGCAGGTGGTGCAGGTGATAGGACGCACCTTTGTGCTGTTCCGTCAGAAAGAGAAAGATTCGCAGTATACGTTGCCCCGCAAGTGATAGTTTACCGTTGCAGACGAAAGGAGGAGCGCGCGTGAAAAAGATGGCGTTGTTCGGTGGTGCATTTGACCCGATTCATAGCGGACATCTAGCTATGGCTCAGCGTTTGGCTGAGACGTTGTCTTTGGATAGCGTTTTGCTGATGCCTTCTTTTGTACCGCCTCACAAAATTCGTGAATCCATGGCGGATGGCGCGCATCGTTTGGAGATGTGCCGCTTGGCGATTGAAGGGCAACCGCTGTTGCAGGTGTCGGATATGGAGTTGCGCCGCGGCGGGGCGAGTTTTACGATAGATACGTTGGAAGAATTGCACCGTTTATATCCGGATACGGAGTGGTATCTTATCACCGGCGCGGATGTGTTTTGCACGTTGCGTACGTGGCACCGCTTTGCGGATGTTGCGCGTCTGGCGGTTTTGTGTACGGTGGCCCGATGCGGCACCGATACAGCGGCGCTGACGGATTATGCCGCGCGCTTGCAAGCGGACGGGTATCGTTGCTATGTGGATACACAGCCAGTACAGACGGTGTCGTCTACGGAGATTCGCGTGCGTGCGGCAGCTGGCAAGCCGTTGGGCGGTTTGGTGCCGTCCTGCGTGGAGGCGTATATAAAACAATATGGATTATATCAGCACGCGGCGGCCATGCTCACGCAGACAAAGGATGAACAGTATACCGAGATTATTCGCGCTCGGTTAGGGGATTCCCGATTCCAGCATTCTTTGTGTGTGGCGCAAGAGGCCAGACGGCTTGCGCAAAAATATGGCGCGGATGCGGACAAAGCGTATACGGCGGGGTTGTTGCATGATATTATGAAAGATACACCCCCGCAAGCACAGTTGCAAATTCTGCAAGAGTTTGCTATACTGTTGGACGGTGTAGAAAAAACCAACCCGACTTTGTGGCATGCGCGCACCGGTGCGGCTTTTTTACAGCATATTTTGGGCGTGGATGATGCAGAAATCCTTGATGCGGTACGGTATCATACGACCGGTCGCGTCGGCATGTCACTTTTGGAAAAGGTGCTGTTTGTTGCGGATTTCACTTCCGCGGACCGCACCTATAACGATGTGGACGTGATGCGCCGCTTGGCAGATGAATCCTTGGAAGCGGCTATGGAATATGGGGTTGTTTATACGATACACGATTTGCTTAATCGGGGTGTCGCGATACACCCGGATACGGTTATGGTGTATAACGAACTTGTATTGTCTGGTCAACAGGAGGGCATACAACATGAAAAATAACCAAGGGCAAAAGCAGGTGAGCCTTGCGGGTGCCGCAAAGAAAAAGACCACCGGCAAAAAGATAATAGGCAATCTGTCGGTCAAGGCCGTTGTTTGGTTGTCGATTGTGGCGGTGGTGGTTTTGTCTGTGGCTGGCTCAGCGCTGTATAAGCAGTTGACCAAAGGACCGTCGCTCAGCGCCCGCGAGATGGTGCAATACACTGTGACGCCGGACGCCATGAGCGGAAAGGTTGCGTATTTTGCTCTCGGCGTTACCGGAGAAGAGGCCACCGACCGCATGGATATGGTGGCGGTTATGTGCTTGGACAGAAAGAAAGACACCGCCCATGTGTTGCAG
>JAFPCP010000028.1 GCA_017423825.1 Clostridia bacterium
AAAAAACACGTCGGGATGCCGCGCGGCCATTTCGCAGATGAAGCCGCCCTTGCCGCATCCAATTTCTAATTCTATCGGCCGGTCGGTTTCCGGCAAACAAGCGGGCATCTGCGCGGTTGCCGGTTGTGTTGCGTCAAAACGCCGGTTTTCTATTTGCAGATTAAAGATGCGATCTGCCACACGGGCCAATCGTTCATCCAGATTTTTCTTACGACGCATACGCATATGATTTGGCTCCTTTTTGCTTGGGGTTAGGGGTTTGCATTTTTAGTTTGGGTGTGATACAATGGGGACAGTTTAGTCCAGCTTGATAACCAACTGTGGGCCCGCCCGCCGCAGGGCGGCGTCGCCGGTTAAAACAGCCAGCGTGCTGCGGTACAGCATGGACGGATCGGTGAGAAATTGCTCTTTGATTTGTTTGGCTTGCCATTCGTCGGTGACGTGCAGGGTGACACGCAACAAATCGGTGTTTTGATCCTGTACGATGCAGGTGACTTCAAACCCACCGGTTTCCAGACGCTGTATCTCGACTTGGTTTTCTCGTTCGATTTCACGGCGCTTGAGCAGTTGCAGGGCGGCGTTCACCGCGCGGTCGCGCACGGTGTAAGGCACCCGCACCGACAGCGATTCGCCGATCTGCGCCCCTGTGACGGTGGTGGCCAGTTGCCGATCTTCGCTTTGCACGAGGTGTTGCAGGCGGATAAGTTCTTCAATCGCCTCTTCAGTGTCAAAATAGTTGGCGAGACCTTCGGCTGTGATGATGCCGGTGACCTGGTCTCGCTGGATGGGTTGCCCCACGGTATGCAACATATAGCATAGCAAGATTTTGATTTCTTCTGCGTTGTATAAACCGCCCGGCGTCACGCCGGCAGAAAAAGCATCGCTCATGTGGGAAGCTCCTTTTTTTGGTGTTATTTGTGCAGGGCGGGATGGCCCTGTGTGCGATATACAACAGTATACATTATTTCCGCAAAAAAGAAAAGCCCATAAAAGGGATTTTTACAGAAAGGGAGAGTTCTTATGCAAAATTGGAAACGCGTTTTGGCGATGTGCCTGTGTATCGGTATGCTTTTTGGCCTGTCCGGTTGCAAGCGGGGTGCCGAACCGAATTACAGTTCTATGATCGACGCACCGCTCGATGTTTCCATTACCGAATGTTTGTCGGCGGAAACGTTGCAAGTGATGTTCGGTAAAACCTTTAAGCAAACGGGAGTGTGTGAAAACGGCACCCAGGTCACCTATACCAGCGTGGACGAGGACGGCATGCACGTTGTGCTGAACATGCAAAACAGTACGCTGAGCGGGTATCACGTTATATTAAACTCGCTGGAAAACGTTGTGCTCGTGGAGAACTTGGGTGAGGTGTCCCACTGGTGTAAGGATACCCATAGTCTGCTAACGTATTTCAATGGCTATATGATGGAGATTATTGTTATAGTTGGCGGGGATAAAAACACCCAAACCTACGCCATTGAAATTATGCGCATGGTGATGCGCTCTATAGGTGGCGTGTAAAGGATTTATTTCATACAAAGTAAAACAGGGCGGCCGTCAAACGGCCGCCCTGTTTGCGTGTTATCGTTTGGAGAGCACCGTCTCCTCATACTGTTTGATTTCGTCAAACCATTCCAGACCCGCTGGAACGCCTTGCGTTTCGCAATAATGTTCCCAAATATCACCGAAGGGATAGGATTTCATTTCCTCGCTGAGCATCATCAATTCCGAGAAATTGTGGGCATCTTGCAACGCTTTCATTTTGGCGTTGGGTTGCAACAGGGCGAACAGCAGCGCTTTCTGCATGTTGCGCACGCCCACCACCCAAGCCGAGATGCGGTTGATGGAAGCATCGAAATAATCCAATCCGATGAGCACCTTGTCGAGGGCATCGTTGCGGACAATTTCTTTGGCAATTTCGCGGGTTTCGTCATCGAACAGCACCACGTGGTCAGAGTCCCAACGCACCGGACGGGTGACGTGCAACGGGATTTTATCAAAGAAGGCCAGCAAGCTGGGGATTTTATCGCTCACCACTTCGGTGGGATGATAGTGTCCGTTGTCCAGAAGATTGTACACGCCGGGGTGAGAAGCCGCATAGCCCATATAGAATTCGTTGCTGCCGACGGTGTAGGATTCGACACCGATGCCGAATACTTTGCTTTCTACGCAGTCAATAACGCCGTCTAACTTTTCAGCGAAGATTTGGTCCAGGCTGTCTTTCAGGCGCATACGGGGGCCGAGCCGATCGGCGGGGATATCTTTATAACCATCGGGAATCCACACGTTGTTCACCACGGGCTGGCCTAATTCTTTGGCAAAATACGCGGCGATGCGGCGGCAAGCAATGCAGTGCCGAATCCAGAACGCGCGCACTTCTTCGTCCGGAGAGGAGAGCGACAGTCCGTTTTTCAGCATCGGATGGCTGAAACAGGTGGGGTTGAAATCAATGCCGATGCCGCGCTCTTTTGCATAGGCTACCCAGGGGGCAAAATGCTTCGGCTCGATGGCGTCGCGGTCCACCTTATTGCCGTCAAAAATAGCATAACAGGCGTGCAGATTGATTTTTTTTGCGCCGGGGGTGAGCGAGAGGACTTTGTCAAAATCCGCCATCAGTTCCTGCGGCGTTCTGGCTTTGCCGGGGTAGTTGCCGGTCGCTTGTATGCCGCCGGTCAACGCGCCGTCCGCGTTTTCAAAGCCGGTGACGTCATCGCCTTGCCAACAGTGGATGGAAATGGTTGTGGCGGCCAGTTTTTTCAGCGCCCCCTCCACGTCGACACCCAGTGCTTCATAGCGCTTTTTGGCTTCTTCATATCTGCTCATGATAAGACTCCTCCGTATGTATAATATAAGATTGTTTTTATTATACTTGTATAAGCGAAAAAAAGCAAAATTTTTATATAAAAAAGAGCAGACTGCCAAACAGCCTGCTCTTTTTAAGAGGTTAATTTTTAATGCACGTTAATTTGCTTGTGCCAAACACCTGGCTAAAATAGGTGTTATTACCTTTAGCGGTGAGGGTGAGGGTCTTGCCCTTCAAAGAGGCCGTCACCGTTTCCGTGGTCATGGTGGCCGGGTTGTCCGTATCCAACCAACCGAAGGTAACGGAATCCGCGGTTACGCTTTTAATAACGTAGGGGTCGCCGCCACCGCCGCCGATGCAGTAGGTTTTGCCGTTGTATTCAAACCACTCGTCCGGATGGGCTTTCTTCCACGCGTCGATGTCCTCGCCTTCCGGCAACATCAAAGAGGCTACCGTCGCCACGGCGCAACCAATGAATTGCTCCTTGTCCGAGGGGGCGGTGATAGCCAAGGTGTACTGGCGCATATTATCCTCTCCGCTCGGAACATAGGCTGTATAGGAGCCGTATAAGGCGGTTGCATCCGCTTTTTTAATGGTTGTGGTGATGGGCTTGGAGGCGGTTGTTTTTTTGGTGGTGGTTGCTGCGGTGGTTGCCGCGGTAGTGGTTGCTTCGGTGGTTGTTACCGTTTCGGTGGTGGTTGTGGTTGTGGTGGCTTCGGTTTCGGTGGTGGTGTCGGTAGCAACCGCTTGCTGGATGGTTTCCACCACAAAGTCATAGGTGTCCGCCGCTTCCTTGGTCACGTCTTGCACCTTTTCTAAGAATTTGGTTTGTTCCGGGTTAGCGGTTTCTTTTTCGACAACAAAAATCTCCACTTTGCCGCCCTCTTGCAGATAGCCGCCATCAACGGCCGCCTCGGTGATTTTTTCCACCAAGGTTTCTAAGGGTAGTTTGGTGAAATCGGTTTTTTCACACACCTGTTTCGCATCCTCATTGAGGGGTTCGATTTTTTGTGCAACATAGTCTTTATCAAAATACACCATAAAATCAGGGTTGATAGAAATGCGCATTTGGTAGGGATACTCCACGGGCTTTTTGGCTCCGCAGCCGGTAAACAAAGCGGCAATTAAAGCGAAAACAAAGAGAAACGAAAGAACTTTTTTCATAACGATTTTCTCCTCCTTTTGGGTTGTTTTTATTATAAACCTCCCTGCAAAAAATGTCAAATTAAGACGAAAAAATCAATTTACAATGACGGCAAAAACGTATCGTGCGAAAAGAGGCTGTGCTGTCGATGCACCGGAAAGAGAATAAAAAAGCAGCGGCTTCCTCTTCTGGATGAAGCCGCTGCTTTTTGTTGCACAATCAAACAAGGTTATCGGTTGAGGTTTGAACGATAGGCGGGTGTGTGTGTCTTGTGCGAGATAACCACCGGCGTGTCGCTGATAAAGCGTACGGCAAAGGGAACGTTTTCCGGTACCCCGCGTGTCGCCAGCGTCATCCAGTTGAAATACACCGCGTCGGGGTTGACGTCGTTGGCATCCACGATGCACAGGCGGCGGAAGGTTTTTGCGGGTATTTTGGCTTGAATGCCATTGACGTTCTGGTTGCTGTTTTCAAAAAACAGTTCCATGCAAACGTTTGCCGTAACAACTGCCATATTCAAAATAGTGAAAACAAAATCCTCTTCACAGGCGGTATGCAGGTCGGTGAACACCCAGGTGCGTGCACCGCCGTCGTCCAGACCGTTACGCAGTTTGTTTTGAAGATCTTGTTTTGCGTATGCCGGCGGGGTATACGGCAGGGTGATGGTGCGCTGTATGGGACCAGTAATCAATTCGTCGATGCCGAGGCTTGTCATCAGATAGCGTGTGCTTTTGCGGTAGGTGCAAAATGCCCCATACGCCTCGGACTCCGGAACCGGCATAAAGCATACACGCGGCTGAATAAGGTCGTAGGCCCGGATTTCCGCATCGCCCCCGCCGCTCTGGAAACCATGGTGGGGCACCTGCAAAATATCCGCGCGCAGATAGGTGCCGTATTTTTCCGGCAGACGAGCATAACTGCACCCGGCATCTGCCGTCCACAAAATGACTTGGTCGGCCAATTCCATACGGAAAACCAGCGATGTCATGTTAACGTCTTTGGAGAGATGGATGGTGTCGTCGATGGTGGCCAATATTTCGCACACCGCATCGCCGATGGAATACACTTGTCCGGTATGGGGCATGTACACCGGCACACCCAGTTTTTCGATTTCGTTAAACAGTTCGGGAATTTTGATTTTTGCCGCCGTGTCTTTTACGCGGAAATCATCGTTTTGCAATGCCGGATAGTGTTCAAAATCGTCCGCTTCCGGGAAATGCAAAAAGAATTTTTCTATAACCACTTGGTCGGCATAGCGGTTCAGAAAGCCGACACAACAGTGGAAATGGTCCGCGTGTGGGTGTGTGAGTATCCAGGCGGCAATCACGGGCTTTTCACCGCACGCTGCCTCTTGCAGACAGCGCAACAGATTATCGATGTCCGGCTCGAATTTCCAACCGCCGTCTATGACAATCAAGCGGCCATCCGACAGGAGGATAACATAGGACATGCCGTAATCTTCCAAATGAACCTGTGTGATTTGTGCCGGGACGCGCTTGCTTGCACAGGTGTCTTGATAGGAGAAATAGCGGCAGTTTTCTTCTATGACGATGTTCAATTCCCCTAAGGATGCAAAAAAGTTTAAGAACACGCCTACGTTTTCGCCGGCATAGGCCGCGAAATAGTGCTGGCCGTTTTGTCGGCACTCCTTTTGCGAGAGCCCGTTTTCTTCGAACAAACGGTTATATGCAAAAAAGGCATCCTGTGTAACCTCGGTGATATTGATCACGCGACATTGCTTGTTGGCCATGTGGTCGGTAAAATGCGGCTCGTTAAAAGCCGGAATAGCAAAAGAAATCATACATATACTCCTTTGTTCACGTATACACGTTTTTAGAATTCGGCTTCCCAGCCGTCATAGGCAGCAATGATGTCATGGGGTTTTAAGGCTTCCACCAATTCTGTATGTGAGCGGTGCAATCCGCGGGACATGTGGCTGATACAGAACTGTTTAATGTATCGAGAGAGGGTGGCTTTCATGTGTATAATCATATCCATGCTGTTATGTTCAAAGATACGGTAGTCCCCTTTGATAAATCCAATGGTTCCGTCCAAAACGGCAAAATCCACGGGATTTTGTTTCATTGCTTCGATTTCGTCATACAGCAACCACGCGCCGTCCAACGCATAGAAAAGGCGGCTGTTGCCATCCGAGATGAAATAGTGCAGTGTTTTCACGGGGTGGTGCCCCTCGACGGCCAGCACCGTATATTTGCCAAGTTGGACTTGCTCTCCGGGGGAAAGTTCAATGAGTTCGGCACCGTTTTGTTGCAAGAAATCCACTGTTTTTTCGTTAAAATGGTCGGGATGTCTGTGAGTGACCAGAATATAGCGGATTTTGGAAACGTCCACATGGTATTCTTGAATGGCATCACAAACCCCGGCACCGGGGTCAATCAAAATGGTCCCGTCCACCAGAGCGGATGAGTGTCTGCGGAATTCGCCGGTTTGTGTCTTTGCGTCGGGAAGCCAGTCGGCTGCGCCGGTACCTAAAAACAAAAGTTTCATAACATTCACATCTCTTTTTCGCGTATGACGAGGTTTGTTTTTATGTGCGTCCGGGATTTCGGGGTGAACGACTGGACAGAGGAATATTCTGCCTAGAATATAGCACATTTTTTTTGGCGTTTCAAGAGAAAGTCCCTATTTTATTGAGAAAAACAAACCTTTTTGCGGTAGAGAGCTACGATGAGGTGAGACGCTTGCGCCAATGCGGGTGAAGGCTTGTTCGTTTGGCGTGAACGCTTTCTTTTTCTCGGCATATAGTGAAAAAGGGGAGGTGAAAGAAATATGGCGATATTTGGTTGTAATTGCAAGGACAAGTGTGTCTGCCTTTCGGTCGTTTCGAGCATTATTATCGGCATCGTTGTCACGTTTCTTCGTTTGACGGCTGTTATAACGGTAACGCCCGCGTTTTTGTTTGTTGTGTTCGGTGTTGCCGTGGCGTATCTGGCCATCACGTTGCTGGCCTCTGTGTTGGCACGACGGGAGCGTGTATCCGTTTGCGTGTGTGGCCTGTTGCCGGCATTGTTGACCGGCATTTTGGGCACCATTTTGTTATCGGTCGTTTTGCTGGCGATAGAGTTTGCGGCCACCAGCATCATCGGGGCGATTGTTACCGGTGGCTTGGCGTTTTTCTTCTGGCTGACAATCACCGCAACGGCTTGTCTGGTAAAATACTTTGCGCGTTGCCACGATTAATACGTGTGGTGTGAGCTGTAAAAAAGAGCACCGTTGTCAAACAGTGCTCTTTTATTACAACGGCAAACCGTCAAAGGGTGACGGCTGTCTGTTTGTGTTGCTGATAGATAATCTCGGTTGCAAAGGCCAGTTTCGTGACCACGTTTTCTTGTCGGGGATAGCAATACAGAGAATCGTTTTCGGTGGAAATATCGAAACAGTCCAGCGGTTTGATATAGCAATAATCGTATTCTATATGCAGGCTGTTGGTTTGTAGGGGGGTGCGTTGAATGCGATACGGTTCGCCACGGTATTCCCCTTGCACGACAAAACCGTTTTCGGCGTCGTGGGTGACGATACCCTTGCCGAGATGGGTGAATTTCCAACAGCGCGGCATGGAATAAATGTCCACCTCGTCGGTGAATTGGTATTCGCCGCGCTCGATTTGCAGCCGCACCTGCTCCCGCTCCCAATCAAACCAGTCGGGGACGTGGCTGAACTCGGTCTCGCCGGACAGCGCAGACAGCGTGCCGTCCTCGTTGAGGTGCCAACGCTTTCCGCATTGTGTGCAGAAAAGTTCAGCGCCTTCGGAGGCCATTTTGGATTCCGCCATGCAATGCGGGCATTGGTATAAGACCTTGTGTAAGCCTTCTGCACGGAACGGCTCGGTCAGCCGAATGTTGTTTTGCTGTTGATAGCGGTAGTCGTCGTATTGGAGGGCCTTTTGTACGGTTTGGTTGATTTCATCCACCGACAGGCGCGCCACCTCGTCGGCGGTCAGGATTTGCGTGAAGGTGGTGTGCAGAGGCACACGCCTTTTTTTGCGAAAATTCCAGAAAGGCGAGTGCAGGTGGTTGCCGTGGTGTACCACCGCGACAACCGGTACTTTGTTCATTTTAATCAGTTTGCCGAGCGATTCCGGCAGATACGCGGTCGTGCCGCAAGGGGAATACCGTGCCTCGGGATACATGCACAGGATATCCCCGCGTTTGAGCACTTTGCGGATGGATTTCACCAGATGCAGGTCCATGGTGAATTTGCGGGTGCAGATGGCGCCTATGAGTTCCATCAGCCAAGGACGCCGATAATAGCCGTCGATGCTCACCACGTTGTTGACGCGGTGCGGAAAGGTGCCCAGCGCCGCTAGCTCGAAATCAATAAAATACATATGATTGCTCAACAGCATATACGGAGGTTTTAAGCCTTCCATGTTGATTTTTTCAATTTTATATTCTTTGTTTGCCAGCGCGATTTTGGATAACAGCCAAATAAGATATGTCAAGAGCAGCGGTTGCCGAATCGGGTATTTGGCGGTGTTGTAGCGCCGCTTGTTTTTATAGTTCACTTCGATATCCATGATACATACATCCCCCTTTGTGTGATAGCCGCTAGGGACATTCTACTTCATTCGGCGCAAAAATGCAACAAGCAACATTTTTCCTATAAATGCTTGCAAAAAAGGACGGGGGCGTATACAATTATGTTTATAGAAAGGGAGACGATATTGTGGAAGTAGTATATATCGTTTGCGCCGTGGTTGGTGGCGTGATAGCGTTGGTTTTGTTCGCTGCCTGGATATGTTTTCGCCTGGCTTTTTTGGCTGTGCGGCGCGCGAAGTCCAACGCGGAGGAATACAGCATTCCGGATGGTGAGATATACGAGCCGTTTCGCGAGACCATGGTTGCCTGGATGAAAGAAGTGCGTGCCATGCCGTATGAGGCGATGTCGGTGGTTTCATTTGACGGGCTGACTCTGCGCGGCAAATACTATGAATACGCACCGGGTGCGCCGATTGAGCTGATGTTCCACGGATATCGTGGCAGCGCCGAGAGAGACCTGTGCGGCGGTGTGCAACGGTGCTTTGCGCTCAAAAGAAACGTGCTGTTGGTGGACCAGCGATCGTGTGGCGACAGCGACGGGCGGGTTATCACCTTCGGCATCCACGAGCGACGGGATTGCCTTGCCTGGATCGAGTGTATCCGTAGGCGTTTCGGGGACGATGCAAAGATTATATTAACCGGCATTTCTATGGGCGCCGCTACTGTGCTGATGGCCGCGGCAGAGCCTTTGCCGGAAATGGTGATTGGCGTGCTGGCGGATTGTGGCTATACCTCGGCACGGGACATCATCCAAAAGGTGATCAAACAAATGAAATTGCCCGCGGGCCTTTTATATCCGTTTGTGAAATGCGGGGCGAAGCTGTACGGCGGTTTCGATTTAGAAGAAACATCCCCGCTGCAAGCCATGCGCACTTGCCGTGTGCCGGTGCTTTTCATACACGGGGAGAACGACGATTTCGTTCCATGCGAGATGAGCGTGCGGAATTATGAAACCTGCACCACCCGCAAGCAGTTGTTCACCGTGCCGGGCGCGGGGCATGGACTTAGCTATTTGTTGCAACCGCAAATGTATCTGGCGGTATTAAAAGACTTCTTTGGATAAAAAAGCAGAAAGAGGGCGCGTGCCGTTTTGTGCGGCGTACGCCCTCTTTCTAATATGAAGAAAAGAAAATGCGGTTTAATCTTTATGTAATTTTTGTGCCGGCACACCGATATACGTGCCCTTTTCGCATAAATCTTTCACCACCACGGCACCGGCCCCCACGAAGCAATCGTCTGAGATGCAAATGTCGTTTCTAACGCAAGCCCCCACGCCAATCCAACTGCGCCGGCCAACGTGCACGTTCCCGGCCAACATCGCCCCGACCGATACGTGGGCAAAATCCCCGATGGTATTATCGTGTTCTACAACGCATTGCGTGTTAATGATGCAGTGGGCGCCTATGGATGCATAGGGGTTAATGACGGCATTTGCTGAGATGACCGTCCCCTCCCCAATGGAACAATGTTCGTACGGGATAATGACGCTTGGATGTATGGCGGTGTACCAGGCGACGTCCGGCATGCGGGTGACGATTTTTTCGCGTGCGTACTGATTACCAATGGCGACGATAAACTCACAATCCGAAAAATGCGCGTAATCCGTGTCTGCGCCGAGCACCGGCTTGCCTAAAAAGGAAGTCATGTGCGTGTCGGACGTTAAAAACCCAACCAAATTGTCTGCGCATAAAGCAACAATATTCGTCACCACTTTTGCATGTCCGCCTGTGCCGATTATAATGACATTTTTCATTAAATCACCTCGTTATGTTATAAAATATAACATATATTTATAACATTTGTCAAGTCATAATATTAGTGAGGTGATGGTTTGTGAAGGAAAAACTTGTCATAAAAAAGAAATCCTTAAAAGGCGAAGACGGATACAAAACATTTTCCATCCGCATAAAAGAGGAGACCGTACATGGTCTGGATGAGTTATCAAAAGCAACCAACCGTTCCCGGAATGAACTCATTAATATGCTGTTGGATTATGCCCTGCAAAACAGTGAAGTAAAGTAGACTCTACAAACAACAGCCGGCTCAAAACAGAGCCGGCTGTTGTTCTTATGTTATGGGTTGTGGGGAGACGTTTTATCAGTGGCAGTGGTCGAGGATAAACTGCACGATTTTGCCGTTATCCTCCCCCAGGCCATGGGGGTGATGCGCGCGGCCCGGCGCCGGGATAATGGTGAGTAGGTCGGTGCCCTCAAAGGCATCCTCAAACAGCCGTCCGTTCTCCTCGTAAATGACGGATTCGTCCGCGGTGCCGTACACCATGAGAATCGGTATGCGGTTGGCGATTAACGTGTCCGCCATATTCACAGGGTGTGCATCAAAATTTAATAATTGATACCGCTTGACACCGGGATAGGCTTTCGCAAATTCATATTGCCATATCGGCTCACATTCGGCGCTGCCAAACTTGCCCGGATAGCTACTGAAACTCAGCACCGGGGCATCCAAAAACAGACAGGAAACCAGCTCCGGATAAAAGCCGGCAAAGCGGACCGCGTGGGCGCCGCCGAGGCTCATGCCCACCGGAACACAGCGTTCATCTAAGGCGTAGGTCTGTGCCAAGTGTCTAACAAAGCGCGCCTTTATATCGCAGTCCTCTTTGGTCGCGAAGCGGTTTTTGTTTTTTATGTAGGCCAGGTGAAATCCTTGCTCTAACAATCGGATTTCCACGTCGGGAAAAGCGTTCCAATATTCGGTTTTGAGCGCCAGTTTTCCATTAGAGGTTTTGTCATGCGGGAAAACAACGATTGCTTTGCGCTCCTCAAACGTAAATTCTTCGCATCTAAATCCATTCCACAGATTGTCCATGATTTGCAATCTCCTTTTACGTTATTTAGTCATTTGGATAGATGGTTTATTGGTATACTTAAACGGGGGTGTCGTCGACAAAAAAGCCGGTGAACACACGCGCGTCTCGTGCGAAATTGGTGCAATACACCAGCGAGGGGGTGTGGATGACCGAGAAATCCGCGCCGTCCAACGTCACCAGTGTGCCCCCCAACAAATAGGGCAGATGATAGTCGTATTGTCCGGTTTTCAGGCCGAATATCCACCGAATTCCCTCGTAAGAAATGCAGGTATTGACGCTGTGGTGATGCCCCACAAACACCCCGTCCACATGGCAGGATTTGAAGAAATCCAGATATGTTCCCGGCAATACCGAACGGTCGGAATAATGCTCGTATTTGCACCCGAAATCCGCATCTTTGGCGGGGACGTCCACGCCGATGGTGTAAAACTCCTTGTCTTCGGTGCGATAGTTTTTGCTGTTTTCTGCGTCGATGAATTCGCGGGTTGGGATGTGGAACGCGGCAAAAGCCGGAATCGGTCGACCTTGGCTTTGTGTTATTTGAGCCGCTTGCGCCTCAAATAACGCCTGTTGGTCGGGGTATATGCCGCGGTTGCTGATCACGTCGGGGTCTTCCGACTGGCAGCCGTTGGAGTCTATCATATACAACACACGTACCAACGTGTCGCCCACCGCGATGCCGACGGAATAGTTTCCGTTTCCGGAGACGTTCCCTCGCTTAAACAGGCAGTAGGCGCTGTTTTCCAACTGGTCACATTGCCACGCAACCCCTTTGCGGGATTCGTTATCGTGGTTGCCGAACACCGGCGCCCATGGGATGCCGAAAGAGTCCATAAATGCAATTAACCATTCGAGGGTGGAGCCGGCGTCGTCAAACGAGCCATACACGATGTCCCCGGTTATGAATATTAAATCAGGTTTGGTTTGATTGATCAAACCGCGTATATGGTTGCCGCATTGTTGGTCAAAATTCGCCGGATCCCAGGCGCGAATTTCATCTATGCGCAGGCGGTCAGGCGTGCGTCGCTGGGCGGCATCAATAAATTGCATATCCGTGAGTTGCAAAAGACGGATAGTTTTTGTTCCTTCCGGGAAGGAAACGACTCTATCGCATCCGTCAAACATCGCTGGCACGTCTCGCAGAATCGTAGACATAAAATAACCTTCTTTCCATAAACTGAATGTAGTTTTGTGTTCGCATGGGCGGATTAGACGTTGCTGAACATCGTGCTGCAAGTTTCTTTGTCGTTTGTGTCTTTGCCTATGATTACTTCATACAGGCTCTCGGCAAATAGTTCATGCATCTCGGGCGTCGGGTGATTGACCCCGTTGGCGAGCAACCGGGTGGTATCTTGCGTTTCGGCGAGCTTTTTCCATTTTGAATAGCAGTCGCACACAGTCACGCCCATGCTTTCGGCCAGTTCTATCGCGGCGTACATATATTGGTCCATTTTGCCGCCGTTTTGCATTTTTGCGGTTACCTCCGCATATTCGCGATGCTTTTTGAGCGCCACGCCCGCCACATAGGTGTTGAGCATGTTTGGCGTCATAAAGATAACGTCACAGCCGGCCTGTTGGCATTTTTCAAAGATTTGCTGCAAGGCGTTTAAGTAATCCTCTAACGGGCCGTTCACGTCGTTTAGCCCAAAGCAAACGATCACCAAATCCGGCTGATGTATCAAAACATGCCGTTCGAGTCGTTCCAGAGAGAGATTGGCGGTGGTGCCGCCAATGGCGGCGCAAATCATGTTCACCGGGACGTACTCTCGAAATTCGTTTAACTTTTTTCGCAGGCGGTTCCAATAAACAGACTCATAATCCTGATATCCATCGAAGGCCGCGTGCGAAACACTGTCGCCGAAGATCACAATATTCACCGGGCCGTGCTCGTATAAACCCTTTACGTCCATCAGCATTTTTTCTTTCACTTGCATAAACGTTTTTTCTCCTTTGATAATCAGTATAGTATAGAAAAGACAAAAAACAAGGATGTTGCGGATGGTTATCCCAGTTTGTTGAATTTATAAACGGTATGCTGTGAATAGGTGGTTCCTTTGTCATATATAGCGATACCTTTTTTGATACAATTTGGCTCGGTTTGGGCTTCCAGGCAAAACGCCCCATATTGGATGGGTGGCACACCGTTTTTGAAGCAGGGGCCATCCCCAAGGAAGTTTCCGGTATAAAACTGTAAACCGGGTTGATCGGTGTAGACTTGAAGCGTCAGGCGGTCGTTTTCTGCCTGCGCAGCCAACCCGAGAGACACGCCGTGGAACGACCGGAAGGAAGTGGGGGAGAGAATCATATTGTGGTCGTATCCTGTAAAGGCGTCGGTGCCATCGTCTATCAAGCGAGACTTTCTGAAATCCAATGACGTTGACGCCACTGGAGGGCGATTTCCGTTGGGAATCAACCGTTCATCCACTTCCGTGTACCGCTCGGCGGCGATTTGAATTTTGTGCTTTCGGATGTCTTTTCCAAATCCATCGAGATTAAAGTAGGCGTGGTTTGTCAGTGCGATGGGGGTTTTTCCCTCCGGTTTTGCCGTATAGTCTATGCACAGCGCTGAGTCCTCTAACGTGTATTTTACACACACCGGCAGACCGGCAGGGAATCCATCTTCGCCGTCCGGCGAATAGTAAGAAAGTGTGACGCTGTTTTGGGTGTATGCATTCACTTGCCATACCTTCTGATGAAACCCGCCACCGCCGTGCAGGCAATTGCCGTTATCGTTATCGACCAAGTGGTAGACTTTGTTGTCCATTTTGAAGCAAGCCCCCTCGATGCGATTGGCAACCCTTCCGATGATGGCCCCTTGGTTTGAGGTGTCCGCCAGATAGTCTTCTATGCAATCATAGCCCCCCACAACGTCCACGTTGCCAAAGGGGCGCAGGGACACAATGGCGGCGCCGTATGTCATGATTTCCGCGCTGGATTTTCCGTGTGTCAGGGTGAAAATGGCAATCTTTGTTCCGCACGGGAGCGTGCCGAAAAGGCGCTTGTTCATAGATATCTCTCCTTTTGTTATCTGTTGCTGTCAAACGCGGTGCTTTCGGGTGCGTTTTTCTTCGCTCGGGCCAAAGTTTTGCTTACCGAAAGCTCCGCGAAAATTTCTGAATATAACCTACATACAATGGCGCAAAATTTATATCGTATTACGCTTGACAGAATCAACCATTCACCGTACAATCAAAGAAAACAGTGGATATACATTTGCGCAACAAAAACCACAGAGAAACGGCAAGTTAAGGAGACGGTGTTATGGACAGAAATTTGAGTGGACGTTGGAATTTTTGTACAGATGAGAATAAAGTCGGAATCAAAGAAAAATGGCATTTGAAATCCTTTTCGCAAACCATCCATCTGCCGGGCACGATGGAAGAGAATGGTTACGGTGAAGTGCCTGCACCCAGCAAAAAGGGATTGACGCACGAATTAGAGTATTCCGGTTGGGCATGGTATCAAACGAGATTTTCCCTCTCCCAATGGGAGTCTGCGCAATGCATCACGTTTTTTATGGAAAAAATCCCGCGGGATAGCTTTGTGTGGGTAGACGACAAATTTTACGGAACCTTTAACAATCTTTGCACCCCGCACGAATACAATCTGAGCGGTCTTACCGCGGGAGAACACCGCCTTACGGTCATGATTGACAATTCTAATGAAGTGGCCGGGGACGAATTAACCTCTTTGAAAGAAGAGGATGACACCATTTACAACAACGTTTGTATACATTTGTATACCAATTTCGATTCCAAGATAAAAAACCCCTCCGGCGGGCATGGAAAATATTGTTTCAATGGTATCTTGGGCGATATAAAGCTGGTTTTCAAACCGAAATTTCATATTTTAAGAGCAAACATTACGCCCCATCTGAAAAACAACTCGGCGGACATTACTGTAAATTTAATTAACACAGATAACGTTGTCGGGGCGGCAAGCTTAGATGTGTTTTGCGATGGCGATTCAATCCATAAAGACATTGCATTGACGGGAGAGCGCGAGCAGATCGAAACAATCACTCTGACGTTTTCTAAACCAATTCATGCGTGGGATGAGTTTAATCCGGTTTGTTATACTTTCTATATTCAATCCACTCTGAACGGAGTCATGGATAATCAAATCATCCAATGCGGTCTTCGGGAAATAACAACCGATGGCCACCACATCTTCATTAACGGTAACCGGTTGTTTATTCGTGCCACCTTGGAGGGCGACGCATACCCCCTTACTGGCTATGAGCCGTTGGATAAGGCGTTTTGGACACGCGCGTTCACCATTCTTAAAACCTATGGGCTTAACGGTATGCGTATGCACACCTTTATACCGCCGCGCGCGGCTTTTGAGGCGGCCGAAGAACTCGGTTTTTATCTCCAAATTGAGATACCGGGCACGTCTTGCCCTGTAAAAGATGAGCCTGAAGTGGTTTCCGAATTTTTGTGGAGTGAGCTCAAGCGCGCGTTGGAATTGTATGGAAACTATGCTTGCTTTATGTTTATGGCTATGGGCAATGAGCAGTTCATATTTGACAGCGATAAAGAGTTTTTAGCACGTCATCAAAAAGTCATTATGGAGAAAGTGGCGTATGCGCAACAGGCCGATCCCAGACACCTGTATTCTTGCACGGCACACCCGTATACCGACAACCGAAACGACGACTTTTTTGTGGTAGCCACAAAGGGCAAGCACGTCCTGAACGGCATTCGCTGGGGCGGGCCGGACCCGATTACCACGTCCCGTTTCAATCTGGAACAGCCGTCTACGATGGTTAATTTCGAGCAAGGCATACTGGAAATCGAAAAGCCTTCGATAACGCACGAAGTGGGGCAGTGGGCCGTTTACCCCAATTTTGCCGAGATGCATAAATACACCGGCGTTCTTAAACCGAAGAACTACGAAATGTTTGCCTCAGAGTTGGAAGAAAACGGCATACTTCACCAAAACAAAGATTTCGTTTACAATTCCGGCATGCTGTCAACGATTCTTTACAAAGAGGAGATTGAGAGCGCTCTTCGAACGCCGGATCTGTCCGGATTTTATCTTCTCGACATACACGATTATCCCGGTCAGGGCACGTCAACGGTCGGCTTGTTAGATTGTTTCTTTGATTCCAAAGGACTTTTCACGCCCGAGGAGTTCAGACAATGTTGTTCCCCGGTGGTTCCGCTGTGCTCCTTTGAGCGCTACACCTTTGTGTCCGGGGACGAAATCTCCCTCACACCTTCGGTGGCGAACTATTCCAACGCCACCGTTGAAGGGGACATGGCGATTTCCGTCACCGACGAAAGCGGAAAAGTGGTGTTTAGCTCTCGGTTTAACGGCACGGCTCCCTGTGGGCAGCTCACTGTTTTTGAAAAACAAGTTTTTGCCCCCGAGACGGATGCAGCTAAAAAACTTACGATTACGTTCTGCGTGGGGGATGATTCGTACAAAAACGCGTGGAACATATGGGTATATCCCAAATTCCTTCCGCAGCTTGACGACGGCGTTCATATTGTCACCTCGCTGGACGATGCCACTCAGCAGCTGCTCAAACAAGGTGAAAGGGTTCTATACGTTCATCCGTTTGGCACACATCCCGAAAACGGGGTGCGCGGGTGTTTCACCACGCAATTCTGGAACCCCTTTATGAAGCCGCAAGAAGCGCTGAACGGTATACTGTGTGATCCATCGCACCCACTATTTAAGGACTTCCCCACAGAGAGTTATACCAATTATCAGTGGTGGGAAATCATTATGAAATCCTATCCGTTCTATATGGACGCCCTGCCTAAGGAGTTCTTCCCCATCGTACAGCTTGTTCCGGGAATTAAGGATAATAAAAAGATTGGCCTAATATGGGAGTGCGCGGTTGAGTCCGGAAAACTGCTGGTCTGCACAGCGGATTTGTTTAACGTCACGGACAGAGTCGCGGCCAAACAACTCAAATATTCCATTTTAAGATATATGAACAGCAACGATTTTGCTCCTGAGGCAACGTTGTCGTTCGAGTTGTTACAGCAAGTGTTGAGATGATTGGCGTGGGGGAACAGCCCCTCACTCTATGCGACAGGTGCCGCCCGGTTTTACGCTGTACAATCGGCTGTCAACATCCAGCCAAATCGTAAACAGCGTGGGATTATACACCATACGTCCGTCAGCACTATATTGCAAACTCTTATATGCCTGCACATAATTGTATATTTCTATGTTGGTGGCGTACCATATTTCGTCATTGCCGGCAAGTTTTCGGCAAATTTCTTCGATATGGTCCCAGTTGTTGTTTCCGTCAAATTCGTAGCTGTGCCCCCAGATATACAGCAGGCGACATGTCCGTCTGGCATGATAGGCTTTTTCGGAAATATCCAACGCTAAGAATTTGTCGATATATTCCATGATTTTCGGGTTGTTATGGTGTGCGGTGGGCATCCATGCGTGGAAGTCCTGCGGCAGCGCAAAAGAATCGTTATCACCGCCGAGCGTTCTGGAATACGCAATGTCTAACTCGGTAAGATAATTCTTTATCTGCGCATAGGTTCCAAAACTGCCCATGGATGTTATGCCCGAATCGGGATAGGCCATGCCGCGAATGATACAATCGCACTTGGCTTCGAGTTCCAGTCGGCAATCCAACACATCCCGTATTCCTTCGATGGGTCTCATGTTGCCATTTGCTCTATGGTTTGCACCGTGAACGGCGATTTCATGCCCTTTGGAAAGGAAAAATTCCTTGATCTCCTCTTTTGAGAAGTTTGTTTGCCGAACATATTCACAGTTAAAGTTAAACGTCGCTTTAAGGCCATATGCATCAAACAGAGCGGCTAGGCGCTTGTCCTGCGGCACCCCATCATCATAACTGAACGTTACTGCTTTGGCTTTTCCATCAGGATATCTCATGAAAACGGAACGCATACAATCACCTCATACTGCTTTTTGTGTTTATTTTCGGCGTTTGCGTTGGTTGCAAACCAACCACGAACGTGTTCGAGTTCATTATATGCTTGTCAGCAAAGAAAAGCAAGAGAAAATGAAGGGTTTTAATCCCATTTTCAAAACAAAAAGCACCGCCTTTCAGCGGTGCTCATTGTTTTGGTGGGAGAGGGTGGATTCGTACCCACCCGACATTCGCCTGTGGCGAAGTCGTATAGTTTTCCCTTGCGGGTTTGCTCAACCCGCATTTCGCCTTTGGCGAAAACGGGCAAACTAGCGGTGTTTCTGCTTACCACGACCATCTTACCAAAACAAAAAGCACCGCCTTTCAGCGGTGCTCATTGTTTTGGTGGGAGAGGGTGGATTCGAACCACCGAAGCGAGACGCAACAGATTTACAGTCTGCCCCCTTTGGCCACTCGGGAACTCTCCCAAATCCAACGTTAGTTACTATACCACAGTCCGCTCTTGTTTGTCAAGCATAAAAACAGATTTTTTCACAACAATTTTAGTCGCTTCAATCCATTTAGGCGAGCCAGTGACGGCAAAATTTTTGTCATGCTCAAAATTCGGTATCTTTTTTGAAATTAGCTCTTGACGGCGCGGCGGAAACTTGGTATACTATCCCCGTTAATCCATTTGCTACTGTGGCTCAGCTGGTAGAGCAGCTCACTCGTAATGAGCAGGTCGTCCGTTCGAATCGGATCAGTAGCTCCAAAAGGGTCCGCCTTTCGGCGGGCCCTTTTTCATTGCAGATAAAAACCCCGCAGTCTGTGCGACAGACTGCGGGGTTTTTACTATTGTTTAGTTGCCGCTTGTTTTGGTGTAAAAAGCTTGCAACACAGCCTCATAGGCGGCGGTTGGATCGGCATAAAACTCCACGTATTTTTCGCCCATCACCGTGTTGCCGGTAATGGGTATATACGTGGGGGCTTGCCAGCTGTTTCCACCCAGAGCGCAGCTCGCGAGGTAGGTGATTTGCGAGATCGTCAAATCGCTGACAACATAGGGCTTAGCGGTGTTGTAATAGGTGGTGAGTTTCGTAAAATCTTTTTTCAGGCTGCTACCGGCACTGCTGATAAACGCGCCTAAAAATTGCTTTTGCCTTTGCATACGGCGATTGTTGGCCTGTACGTCTTGTCCGCGGTACTGGATATATAGTTGTGCCGCTTTGCCGGTCAAATGTACCGTCTGTCCTTTTTTCACGTCGAGATGCGGCGGGAGGGAAATGTCCTCCATTGCCGTAACGCGCAAGCCACCGATGGCGTCGGTCATCGCCTGGATGCCTTCTAAATCAATGGCAATATAGGAGGCAATCGGCACACCGTACAACAGACGCTTGACTGACCGCACCACATTCTCGCAACTTTTCTCGGCGGTGTTGCCGTATGCATATGCCAGACAAAGCTGGCTTTTTTCCACGCCCAGATAGGTTCCGTCCGCTGCGTACAAATTCACGTCCACCATGGATTCTCGGGACAAGGGGATGATGCGGATGGCGCCGGTGGCCGTGTCGATGGCCGCCAGGAACAGCGAGTCCGCTTGCCCGTTGTTGCCGTAGTGTGTGTTTTGCTGGATATCCGATTTGTCTACGCCCATAAACAAGATGGCGGTCACCTTGTCGTTGTATTGATAGGTTTCGCCGTTGTATATGACCTGGTCATTGTCATCCATTTCTACCAGCGAAGTGGGGGCGGATATGGGATCGTTCTTTGAAAAAAGCGCCTGCCTGCCGGCGTTGTACAGCCAGGCGTAGACGCCGCCCAGCAGCACCGCCACCGCCAATAGGGCGGCTAAAATGCCGAGCAGCACCTTCGGCCAGCGGCGGCGTTTAGTTGGTTGCTTGGTCATGGATAAGCACTCCTTCTACTAAATAGCGTTCCGAATCGCGTGTTGTGCAGGTGCTGAGGGTGATGATACGATCCTCGGTTGTGACCGCCACGCCCGGACGCACTTGTTTGGTCATCGAGGTGGGGGAGAGCGTTTGTTGTAAAAACGCATCGTATTCTGCGTCATCGTAGAAATTGAACGAGTTGAGTATATGGCGGTCATCGTACACAAAAGCGGAATAAATACGATAGGTTAAAATATGCCCGGGTATATAGATGTAAATATATTGGTTCTCGTTAAAGAAAGCAGTTTTTTTGTATTTGTGCAGTGCGGCAAACATACTGCCGTTGCGCATGTTGTGACCGTATAAGATGGTGTTGGGGTCGGAGAAGTCCGGCGTGTTGATTTTTTGCATATAAATGCTGCCGGCATAGCGATAATTGCGCTGTTCGTCGCGGTGGAGATAAAAATTCTCCTCGGTGTCATTGCCGCTGCGCAACACGGCGTAGTCTATGACCGTGCCGGGGATGGAAATCCAAGCGCATATATCCGGATTTTCGGCCTGCTTTGCCGCAAAATCCACCGGGTTGTCCGGCAAGGCGGGTTCGGATACAACGCTCTCAACCGACGGGGGTTCGACCGGCCGTAAACGGCGCGGCAACAAATGCCAGCCCAACATAACCAAGCTGACGAGCAGCACAGCTAAACAGATAGCGAACACGCTTCGCCAGATGCGTTTTGTTTGGTTACCGTTCTCGTGCACGTCGCATCCCCCTTTCGAAAAATAGCCGCCGCGTGCATGCGGACATGTGTATAGCATAAAGTATTATAAAATAAAACGCAGCGACTGTCAATTTAGTTATGAAAAAAGAAACCCGCCGCAACGAATGTTGCGGCGGGGAGAATGATGCTATGGATTATTTCGCAAACTGTTTCTTAGCCACATAGGTGCCGGCTAAAGAAACCATAGCCAAAACGGCCAGGATGGCGGTCACCGCATCGCCGGTGCTCGGAGAGGTAACCTCACCGTTTTCCACCTTGATAGAGGTGTTTTTGTTGTTGTAGTTACCGGTGATGATGAGGTTGGCCAAGGGCACAATCTTCAATGTGCTGCTGTTAAGGGTGGTGTTGTCAGCCAAGGTGTAGTGCACGTTCAGCACGGCGGGGGTGCCGTCGGCTTGGTACACTTTCCAGCTGTTGAAAGTGCCCTTTTTGCTGTCGGCTTTCAACTCTACGGTTTTGCCCTCTTCTACGGTCTGCACATCGGCTTTGGCACCGACACCGTCGACAACCGTGACTTTGTTATACGTTTTGGCAGAGGGGCTTTCGGCGGCGAAAACCGTCATGGATACGCCCAGCATGAGAACCACAACCAGCGCAATGGCAAGAACTTTTTTCATACTCAATCTTCCTCCTTGTAAAACAAATATAAATGTAATAAACACCTGATTACAGTTAGTATACCATTCTTTTTAAAAATTGTAAATCCCTTTTTTGGATTTTTTTGAAATTGCGGTTTTGTTTGCACATTTTATCGGCATAAAATCCGGTTTTCTTACAATTTCCTGCTCTTTCCATTCATAAACGCTTCCGATTTGTGCAGTCTAGGAATAGAGCGGCGGGCTGTGGCCGGTCGCTCCCGGTCAGCGCCGCCGATACAACGCTTCGGTCAGATAGCGAGGGCATTCTAACAGAGTGAAGACGAGGTATATGGTTACGCAGACCAATAGGGTAACAAACCCGAGAGCGAGCTGCCCCGGAGATTCCGGGGCGGCTTGCTTTTTTGCGCTTTTTTTGGTATGCTTATCTTTATTGTGTAGACCAAACTATCCGTGAAAGGTCGATGAAAATGGAAAAAATAGCGAGTTTTCAAATCAATCATAATACGCTGCAACCGGGGATGTATATATCCCGTGTTGACGGCGATGTGGTCACCTACGACGTGCGGTTTGTGCGGCCCAATCAGCCGCCTTTTCTGCCGACGCCGGCGATGCATACCATTGAGCATCTGGCCGCGACGTACGTGCGTAACAGCCCGCTCAAAGAACATATTTTATATTTCGGGCCGATGGGCTGCCGCACCGGTTTTTATTTTCTCACACGCGGCATTTCCCATGAGCAGGCGATTGGCTTGATGGCGCAGGCGATGGCCTTTACCGCCGCATACGAGGGCGCTATCCCGGGCGTGAGTGCAGAAGAATGCGGGAACTGGTTGGAACACGATTTGGATGGTGCTCGTCTCTGGGCCGCGTCCATGCAAAAGGTGCTGGAAAACTATACCGAAGATGCGTTGCAATATCCCAATTGATGGAAAAAAATATGGGAATGTCGTACGAAAACGAACAAATGTTTTGTTTTTATTCGACAAATTTAGGCGAAATGTATTGCCTTTTTGACTAAAAGGCGTATAATAGTTCAAAGGTTACAGCGCTGTAACTTTCTGCATACATCCGAATTTGGCGCCTTTTGTGGGCGGTTTTCGGTGATTGCGTGGTTTGTTTCCGTTATCCGGCGTGTGCATACCTTTTCGCCGGAGAAAGGAGTGAGTTTTTGCGATTTAAATTTATTAAAAAGAATACAGTTTCTTCTTCGCGTCGCGGTGCGGCGGTAGAGGGATGGCTGTCGGCTATATGCACGGCGGTATATCGATATCACTACGGAGTGGGTATTCATACCATGCGCCTTATGCGACGGTATATGCGTCGTGTGTGGCGGTTAATCGCTCCCTTAGTTCTGTATTTGACGCGTCTTTGGCGGCGTTTCGTGCTGCTGCCCGCTCGGCGTATGATGCGGCGGTTTGCACGCATGTTTGCCGCATTCCCCGGTGCGTATCGTGAGATACGCGCGGCGGCTCGACAAAATGGTCGTGCGGTATTCGCTTGCATAGGGGATTTGTGCCGCCGCGCGGTGCGCCGTTATCAGGATGAATTGCGTATCCTATGGGGCTTTTTTGGTCCCGTGGTGGCGGCAGTCGTGCTGGTAGTGACCATCGTTGCCTGGACCGGCACCGACTTTTGTTTGGCTTTAGAATACCGCGGGCAACCGCTTGGACTTATCGCCAGCGAAACCTCGTATGCCGCAGCCTCTGCCATGGCGCAGGAGCGTGTTATGAACGAGGACGATTCCTTCTCGGTGGAGTCTGTTCCGCAGATGGCCTTGAAAGTGCAAGGCAGGAAAACGGTCATGACCGATGCGCAGTTGTGTGATGCGATTTTGCGCACCGCCGGGGATGCAATTTCTGAGGCCACCGGCTTGTACGTGAACGGAGATTTTGTGGGAGCTATGTCCGCCCGTGGTGAGTTGGAATCTGTGTTGGACGGCATTAAAGATACCTACTATGATAAGAGCAACAAAAACCAGCGTGCAGAATTTGTGCAAGACGTAGAGTTGGTGGATGGGTTATTCCCTACCTCAACGGTGTCCGGGGCATCTGTTTTGCACAACGACCTCGTGCGTGAGACGGTCGTTAAGAAAACCTATACCGTGCAAGCCGGCGATACGCTTAGCACCATTGCGCGTAAGCACGATATGACCACGTCGGAACTGCGTGCGCTGAATACGGCGTATGCGAATACCGATATGGTGCACATCGGCGACGTGCTCACGGTGCGGCGTCCGCAAAGCTTCTTGCAAGTGAAGGTTATCAAGACCATTGAATACACGGAGCAGATTGATTATCAGACGCAGACCATTTACAACGACAAAATGTACGTCACCGAATCGAAGGTGAAGACCAAAGGCCGCGAAGGCAGTCAGGTCGTCAAGGCGGAAATCACCTATGTAGACGGTGTCGAATCCGGACGGGCGGTTTTGTCCAGAACCGTGACGAAACAGCCGGTAACCCGTGTTGTGGAGCGGGGCACCAAAAAGGTGACGAGCCAAAGCGGCGGCACCGTGGTGCAAGGCGATGGCGTCACCACCGGTAGCATGTTGTGGCCGGTGCCCAGCTGCCATAATATGTCGCGCGGCTATTTCCGCGGACACTATGCGCTGGATATTGCCAACGGCCCGGTGACCGTGCGCAACAAGCCGGCCGTCGCCGCGGATGGCGGTACCGTCGTGTATGCCGGTTGGTATTACGATTATGGCTATTATGTGAAAATTCGCCATTCCAACGGTTTGTACACCACCTATGCGCACTTAATGTCTATTAGCGTAGTGAAAGGGCAGTCGGTATCCCGCGGACAGCAGGTGGGACGCATTGGCTCCACCGGCAATTCCACCGGTCCGCACCTGCACTTTGAGGTCATCAAAAACGGCGTACGCGTCAATCCGCTCAATTACGTCAGACCGTAAAAGTTGCGCACTTCCCGGTGGATTTAGCGCGTAGTTTTCCATCTCTTGCGTGAGCAAACCGATTCATTAGAAACCAAAACACCACAGATTCACGAACCTGAGTCTGTGGTGTTTTTTTGTCTATCGTTTCGTGGTCGGTTTCGCGCTTGGTTGCCGGACATAAAGAGTTTACAAAATTTCCCTAATTTTTTTCGGGTTCCTCTTTATTTTTATTAGCATATATGATATAATAGTAAAATCTATAAGTATGCGCTCATGCGTGTATGGCAATGGTGTATGTTTCGCCGAAGAGGAGGCTGTGCATATGGATATGGATTTGGAAAACCGCTTGGTATCCGGAGACTATCTGCCGGAGGACGACGGAGATAACCCTCTGCGTCCGCGGACGTTACAAGAGTATATCGGGCAGGAAAAAGTGAAAGAGAACTTGTCTGTTTTTATCGACGCGGCAAAAATCCGCCGCGAGCCGCTGGACCACGTGTTGCTGTATGGCCCCCCCGGTCTCGGCAAAACGACATTGGCGGCGATTATCGCCAACGAATTGGGCGTGGGTTTCCGCATCACCTCCGGGCCCGCATTGGAGAGACCCGGTGACCTGGCGGCGCTGCTGACCAACATGGAAGAAGGGGACGTCCTCTTCATTGACGAAATCCATCGTCTGCCGCGCACGGTGGAAGAGATTTTGTATCCGGCAATGGAAGATTTTGCCATTGACATCATCAACGGCAAGGGACAAGGCGCCGCCTCCATCCATCTGCCGTTGCAACGCTTCACGCTCATCGGCGCTACCACCCGCGCAGGACAGTTGTCGGCGCCGTTGCGGGACCGCTTTGGTGTAATTTTGCGGCTGGAAATGTACACGCCGGCGGAACTCGCGCGCATTGTGGGACGCAGCGCGCGCATTTTGGACGTGAATTGCGAGGAAGAGGGTGCGCTGGAAATTGCCACCCGCTCCCGCGGTACGCCGCGTATCGCCAACCGCATGCTCAAACGGGTGCGGGATTTCGCCCAGATGCTCAACGACGGGGTTATCGACCGCGCCGCTGCCCAGCAAGCGCTGGACCGCATGGAAGTGGACGCGCTCGGCTTGGATATGGTAGACCGCCGTTTGTTGCAGGCGATGATACAACACTATAACGGTGGGCCGGTTGGGTTGGATACCCTCGCGGCTGTCATCGGAGAAGAATCGGTCACCATTGAAGACGTATATGAGCCGTACTTGATGCAACTTGGATTTATTAATCGTACCCCTCGCGGGCGAGTTGTGTTGCCCGCTGCGTATAAACACCTTGGCTTAGAACCAAACGGACAAACATCTTTTGAATAACAGAGAGGAGTATACATATGGGACGCTTATTTGGAACAGACGGTGCGCGCGGTGTAGCGAACACGGAATTAACTTGTGAATTAGCCATGTCTATCGGCCGGGCGGCCGCGATGGTGTTGATTGAGAATGGTGGCCGGCGGCCGACCGTCATCATCGGTAAGGATACACGGGCATCCTCGGATATGTTGGAGGCGGCACTCACCGCCGGCTTGTGTTCCGTCGGGGCGAACGTGTTGCCGTTGGGTGTGGTGCCCACGCCGGCGGTTGCCTATTTGGTGGGAAAATACAAAGCGGATGCCGGTATTATGATTTCCGCTTCGCACAATCCGTGCGAATACAACGGCATCAAGTTGTTTGACGGCAACGGCTACAAATTGCCGGACACCTTGGAAGCGGAGATTGAAGCCATCGTGTTGGACGGGAGCAAAACGCCCCCGGTGCCGACCGGCGGGGCGGTTGGGCGCGTGTTGCCCGCTCGCACCGCGGTGGACGATTACGTGCAGCATTTGCTGGAAACCATGCCGGTCGACCTGCGCGGCATGAAACTGGCGGTGGATTGCGCCAACGGCTCTGCCAGCGCGACCGCGCGTAAGTTGTTTTCTGCCCTGGGCGCGGACTGCGTGTATATCAACGACCAGCCGGATGGAGAAAACATCAATGAAAACTGCGGTTCGACACATATCGAGGTGTTGGCCGAACTGGTGAAAAAGATGCGGTATAGCGGCGGCGTTGCCTTTGACGGGGATGCCGACCGTTGCTTGGCGGTGGACGAAAAGGGCAACCTGATAGACGGCGATAAAATCATCGCGGCGCTCGCTTATCACATGAAAGAGCAAGGGCGTCTGCCCGGGGACACGGCGGTTGTCACGGTGATGTCTAATCTGGGATTCTTCCGTTTCTGCGAGGAGAAAAACATCCACACCGTGTCCACGGCTGTGGGTGACCGCTACGTACTGGAAGAGATGCGCCGTTCCGGCTATGAGCTGGGCGGTGAGCAGTCGGGACACATCATCCTGACCCATTATGCCACCACAGGCGACGGCCAACTGTCGGCCATCCAACTATTGGCGATGGCGCGGCAACGTGGTTGGAAATTGTCCAAAATCGGCAGTTTGATGGAGAGGTATCCGCAGGTGATGGTCAACGTGCGTGCGGATGCGGCTCAGAAAAAACAATTCAACGAAAGCGAAAGCTTGCAGGGTGCTGTGCGTGCGGCGGATGAGTCCTTGGGCAAAGAGGGCCGCGTGTTGGTGCGTGTTTCCGGCACCGAACCGCTGGTGCGTATCATGGTGGAAGGCAAGGATTTTGAACAAATCAACACCATCGCCATGGAATTAGCCAACACCATTAAGGCGGAATTAGCCGCCGGCTCGGCCGGTCGGGCATGATAGATAGGATGGCAAACGAATGAGAGCAGCCAATCAATGGAAAGACTATGAATTACTGGATACTTCCCGCGGGGAACGGTTAGAGCGCTGGGGCGATATATACCTGATTCGTCCCGACCCCCAGATCTTGTGGGATACCCCCCGGCGGCATCCGGCCTGGAAACAGGCGCATGCGCGGTATCACCGTTCGAACACCGGGGGCGGGCAATGGGAGCGCTTGCGCTCGTTGCCGGACAGTTGGCAGATTCGGTATGGGGACCTGCACTTTGCGCTCAAACCCATGGGATTTAAGCACACCGGCCTGTTCCCGGAACAGGCGGTTAACTGGGATGCGATGGCCGGTTTTATCCGGCAGGCAAATCGCCCGATACGGGTACTGAATTTGTTTGGATACACCGGTGCGGCCACCCTGGCCTGTGTGGCGGCGGGTGCACATGTAACGCACGTGGATGCCTCCAAAGGAATGGTTGCTTGGGGAAAAGAAAACGCGGTTCTGTCCGGGCTCGCAGACAAACCGATGCGCTGGCTGGTGGATGATTGCGGTAAGTTTGTGCAACGAGAGTTACGCCGTGGTAACACGTATGACGGCATCCTCATGGACCCGCCGTCGTATGGGCGCGGCCCCGGCGGCGAAGTGTGGAAACTGGAAGAACAGATATATCCGCTGGTGGCGGAGTGTGTGAAATTGTTATCTGACAATCCACTGTTCTTCCTCATCAATTCGTACACCACCGGTTTGTCGCCTTCGGTGATGCAGTATGTGCTGGGCTCCTTATTGCCGGCGGGTATTGACGGTACGTTAGAAGCGGACGAAATCGGTCTGCCGGTTACCGACAGCGGGTTAGTTTTGCCTTGCGGTGCCACCGCGATGTGGCATCGCTGAGCGAACAGGGAAAGGAAAGAAACTATGTCTATGCTCAAAGCGGCGCACGTCCGTTTTCAATATGAATATGAGAACGAAGCGCCGCAGATCGTGCTTCGGGATATTGATTTGACAATAGAAGCCGGTTCGTTTGTTGCCCTGCTTGGACACAACGGCTCCGGCAAATCCACACTGGCGAAGCATTTCAATGCCATTTTATTGCCGAGCGGTGGGCAGGTGTTTGTGGAAGATATGGACACCGCGCAGGAGGAAAACACCTATCCTATCCGCCGTTTGGTGGGGATGGTGTTGCAAAACCCGGACAACCAGTTGGTGTCCACGATTGTGGAAGAGGACGTGGCCTTCGGCCCGGAAAACTTGGGGGTGCCGCCGGCGGAGATTCGCCAGCGCGTAGACGACGCATTGCGAGCGGTGGGTATGTACGACTACCGCACCCATTCGCCGCACAAATTATCTGGCGGGCAAAAGCAACGGGTGGCGATTGCCGGTATTTTGGCGATGCAACCCTCTTGCATCGTGTTGGATGAACCCACCGCGATGCTCGATCCGCAGGGGCGCCGCGAGGTGTTGGAGACGATTTGTCGTCTCAATCGAGAGCAAGGGATGACCGTTGTGCTCATCACCCATTACATGGAAGAAGCGGCGCTCGCCGACCGTGTGGTGGTGATGGAGGACGGTTTAGTAAAAATGGATGACACGCCGCAAAAGGTGTTTGCCAATGAGCAAGCGTTGCGGCAGATGGGTTTGGATGTTCCGCAACCGACCGCTTTATGTGCGGCACTGCGGGCGCGGGGCATAGATCTGCCGCCCGACATTCTGACGGCGGAGGATTGTGCGCAGGCGTTGTGGGAACGTCTGCAAGCGGTACAAAAGGAAAGGAAGGCGTGAGTCGGCTATGGCCGTGCTGCAAGTAGATAAAATCACCTATACGTACGCGGCGGGCTCACCGTTTGAACAGCACGCCATTCGCGAGGTGTCTTTGGAAACAAAGCCGGGCGAATTGCTGGGCATCATCGGGCATACCGGTTCCGGTAAATCCACCTTGGTACAGCATCTCAATGGTCTATTGCGCCCCAACGAGGGGTGTGTCCGTTTGGATGGACAGGATATTTGGCAAAATCCAAAAAATATCCGCGACGTGCGTTTTCGGGTAGGGATGGTTTTTCAGTATCCGGAGCATCAGCTGTTTGAGGATACCGTGTATAAAGACATCTCCTTCGGCCCGCGCAATATGGGCTTGGACGAGAAAGAGATAGACAGCCGCGTGCGGCAGGCCGCCGCACACGTCGGGTTGGATGAGGAGTTGCTGGATAAATCCCCCTTTGACCTTTCGGGCGGCGAAAAACGACGGGTGGCGATTGCCGGCGTCATGGCGATGCAGCCGGACATCCTTATTTTGGATGAGCCGACCGCCGGTCTTGATCCGCGTGGTCGTGAGCGGGTGCTCACGATGATAAAGGAATACCAAAAACAACGCGGCACAACGGTGTTGCTGGTGTCCCACAGCATGGAGGATATCGCCCGCGTGGCGGACCGCGTGCTGGTCATGAACCAGGGCCGCGTGATGATGCTGGACACCGTGGAGAATGTGTTTTTCCGCGCACAGGAATTAGAACAGATAGGTCTGTCTATTCCGGCGGTGACACGCATTTTTCTGCTGTTGCAACGGCAGGGGTTGGCTGTCGACACCGACGTCTATACCGTGGAGCAAGCCGCCCGCCGGCTGTTGCCTCTGTTAGGGGGTGACGCGACATGCTGACGGATATCACCATCGGGCAATACGTGCCCGGCAAATCCTTGTTGCATCGCTTAGACCCGCGCATGAAACTCGTGCTCACGATGCTGTTTATTGTGTTGGTGTTTTTGCCGCGCAATTGGTTTGGTTTGGCGGCGGTGCTTGTGTTTTTGGGGATAATCGTATCGTTGTCCCGTCTGCCCGTCCGGTTGTTGTGGCGTAGCATAAAACCGGTTTTGTTTTTAGTGGCGTTCACCTCGGTGCTCAACATCTTTTACGTCAGAGGGGGCACCACCATTCTGCACGTGGGGATATTGCACATCACCACACAAGGTCTCATTACAGCGGCCTTTATCGCGTTGCGGATTTTGAGTTTGATCGCGGGCAGTTCGTTGCTCACCTACACCACCACCCCCACCGCTTTGACGGATGCGATTGAATATCTGTTGGCACCGCTCAAAGTGTTGCGCGTCAACGCGCATGAACTGGCGATGATGATGACCATTGCGTTGCGGTTTATCCCAACCCTTATGGAAGAAACGGATAAAATCATGTCCGCGCAAAAAGCACGCGGTGCTGACCTCGAAAGTGGTCGCTTGTTGCAACGCGTGCGGGCGTTGGTGCCGATTTTGATTCCGTTGTTTGTCTCCTCGTTTCGCCGTGCGTATGAATTAGCGATGGCGATGGAATGTCGTTGTTACCGAGGCGGCGAGGGACGCACCCGCATGAAACGTTTGCGCACCGCCCCGCGCGATTGGATAGCCGCCGGCGTGTATTTGCTGGTGTTGGTTGGCATTGTGTTGCTCAACAGGCAGTTTGGTTCGGTGCTGGCATAAATCCACACAAACTGAAAGAAAGGAGGGCGCCGAATGGCTCGTTTGTTATTGACGTTGCGGTATGACGGCACGGCTTATCACGGTTGGCAGGTCCAACCCAACGGCGTGACGGTACAGCAAGCCTTGCAGGATGCCGTACAGGCTGTCACAGGCGTGCGTTCCGGCATCACCGGATGCAGCCGCACGGATGCGGGTGTGCATGCGGATATGTTTTGCTGCACGCTGGATACCGAAAGCTCTTTGCGCGGCAACAAACTTCTCAGCGCCCTCAATTTTCATTTGCCCGCGGATATAGCCGTGTACCGGGTGCAGGAGGTGGCGGACACCTTCCATCCGCGGTATGCGGCCAAGGGCAAACGGTACATATATCGCATCTGGAACGGCGCACAACGTCACCCGGTTTATAGTCGGTATGCGGTGCATCGCAATCGCCCGCTGGACGTGCAACAGCTCAACGAGGCGGCACAGGCGTACGTTGGCACGCATGATTTTGCCGCTTTTTGCGCGGCGGGCAGCGACGTGGTCGATACGGTGCGCACCGTCCATCGTTGCACGGTGGAACGGCAAGGGGATTTGGTGCTGTTCACAGTTGAAGGGGACGGATTTTTGTATAACATGGTGCGCATTATGGTCGGCACTTTGTTGGAAATTGCGGACGGGCGTTTGTCGGCAGACGGCATCCCGGCGGTGTTGGATAGCCGGGACAGAAACCACGCCGGCCCGACGGCACCGGCAAAAGGTTTGTGCTTACAGCAAGTGTTTTATGATACATTGTGAGGAAAGGGGGAATCTTCATGCTCGATAAAAGACGTCGTATGACGGCGGAAGAGATGCAGGAACTCACACCGGCACAGCGGCGGCGTATGCACCGCCGTCGGGCAAAGCGGCGGATGCTGGTGCGTTTATTCACGTTGCTGCTGGTGTGCTTGCTTGTCGTCACATTGTGGAAAAACTGGGATGCCGTGGCGCCGGATAAATGGTGGGGAAATTTACAAGATTCCTTGGCAGGCAGCACCGGTCGTTATCCGGTGGATGTGTCCGGCGTGAACATGAAGAGGCTTACGCTTTCCGGTAAATATACCGTTACGTTCAGCGACAGTTATTTAACGTACTTGGACGACAACGGCGGTGAGGTGGTGCGGTATGCTTGCACCTATCCTTCCGGTCTGTTATCCACCGCCGGGCAATATGTGTTGTTGGCAGAACAGGACGGTCGCCGTTTCCGTTTGAACACCCGTTCCGGCGTAGTGTTTGAGGGCACGGCGGAGTACCCGATTATTACGGCGGCGGTGAATGCCAAAGGGCAAATGGCGTTACTCACCCAAGGGCCGCAGGGCTATACCGTGCAGGTAATTGTGTATGACCGCCGCGGCAAGGTGCTGTATACACGCAGCCGCAATCAACAAGCGGTGGACGTGGCGCTGTCCGCGGATGGTTCACAGGTCGGACTGCTCAGCGTGCAGGCAACGGACGGCACGTTATATAGCATCGTGGATGTGTTTTCTTTGTCTTCGACGGATACCAAGCCGGTATGCTCACATACAGTTAATAACATGTTGCTGTATCGTTTAGAATATCTGGGTGACACATGGCTGACAGCCATTGGCGAAAGCGGCGCAGTCATGCTGGACACCAAAGACGGGCTGTCTACCGTATACAGCACGGGGGGCATGCGCCTACTCGGCTATGCGATAGGAGATAACACCCTGGCGTTGGCCCTGCGTCCTTATGGTGACACCGGTGACGGTCAGGTGCAGGTGGTTAACAAAAAAGGAGAACCGAGTTGTACGGTGCCGTTTTCCGGCGAGTTTCGGCAATTATCGTCTAACGGCAAACGCTATGTGTTGTTGACGGATAGCGCTGTCACCGAAATCACGGCTGCCGGGCAGGGAAAACAAGCCGCGGTGGACAACGACGGGCAACAGGCAGTGTTGACCGGTCATCGTGTGGTGGTTTTGGGACTGAATCGTGTGCAGGCATATGATTTGAAATGATGGCTGCCATGTTTTTTGGATAGGAGATAAGGAGGTTGGCAACATGCTTACATGGATATTGGATTTGGCGCTGGTTTTAATTTTTGTGTTGTGCGTCTGCATCGGGCGTAAACGCGGGTTTATTAAAACAATGACCGGCGTATTGGCTTTTTTTGCAGCGGCGGCTGTGGCGTTTTTGTTGCATAAGTCGGTGGCAAACGTGGTATATGATAAAGGGATAGAACCCTCCATTTTAACAGCCGTAGAAGAAAATCTGCCGGATGGGCAAGCAACCGCATCCAGCGTGGACCTTGTGCTGGAAAAGTTGCCGGATTTCGTGCAAAACATGCTGGATAAAAACGAGGTTGGTTCCGGTGCGGACGTGCTCGCGAAGGTCACCGTCGCCGCCGAACCGGCTACGATAGCTCAGCAGATTTCTGACACCGTGGTGCGTCCTGTGGTGCTGCCGGTGTTGCAGATGTTGTGTGTGCTAGTGTTGTTTTTGGTGGCATTGTTGGCGGCGAGACTGTTGTTGCGCGTGCTGCATGTGGTGGCGAAACTGCCTGTGTTGAAACAACTCAACAAAACCGGTGGTGTGTTAGCCGGCATAGTATCCGGATTGCTATGGGTGTTGTTTGCTGTGGCTGTGTTACAGGTTGTGGCCGCTGTTAGTGGACCGGAGGCATTGCTTCACACCGCGTTGTTGCAAAAAACGTATGTGGTGCGGTTTGTCATGACGGTCAGCCCGCTCAGCCAATTGTTACAGGGCTGGGGAATTGGTTAATCGCTGCTTTTTCATGAAATCTTAACACGATTTGAGAGAGGACAAAAATATGCAGTTGTTCAATATTCAATGGAAGTGGACGGTGCCGAACGTTTTATCCTTGGTGCGCATTTTTTTGGTGCCGTGCTTTGCGGTGCTGTATTTGATGCGCTTGGATGTATGGGCGTTTGGGGTGTTGCTGTTGTCCGGCTTGACCGACTGTCTGGATGGATGGTTGGCGCGAAAATTACAGCAGATTACCGACTGCGGAAAATTGTTAGACCCGTTATCCGACAAATTGACGCAGGTGGGAGTGGTGGTCTGCTTGACCACCCGCTACCCCGCCTTGTTGCCGCTCATGATTGTTTGTTTTGTCAAAGAGTTGTGTCAAGGCATCGGCGGGTTGATACTACTGCATAACCACAGTGCTGTGCGCGGCTCCCGCTGGTTTGGTAAGGTCGCTACGGTGGTGTTTTACGTCTGTATGTTGGCGGTTGTGTTGTGGAACGACACCATGACGGATGGGTTGCGTTGGTTGCTTGTCGGGATAGCTGCTTTGACAATGTTGTTGGCCTTTTTGGGCTATTTGGTTTTGTTCGTTCGTATATACCGTGCGGAACACGCCCGCCACGAGGATGGCACGGCGTCTGCGCAATCGGAGAAAGGAATCTCGCTATGATGTTATGTACTCGCTGTAAACAACGCCCGGCGGTGGTGTTTGTCACCCGCATGGATAACGGACAAACGGCCAACGAGGGTTATTGTCTGTCCTGCGCCAAGGAATTGGGCATACAGCCGGTCAACCAGATGCTGGAACGATTTGGCATCAGTGATGAAGATATGGAACAGATGAACCAGCAGATGGAAGAAATGTTGGCCACCGTAGAAGAGGACGGCGCCGATGGCGATTTTTCTCCGGGTGGTGCGCCGGTTTTTCCGTTTTTGCAAAATCTTTTCGGGAATCAGACCCCAACGGAAAAATCGGCACAGGATGCCGATAAAGGAGACGCGGCGGAGAAAGATAAAAAGAAAAAAGATAAAAAACGCAAATTTCTCGATACGTATTGCACGAATCTGACCGCCAAAGCGCAGGCGGGGGACATGGACCCGACCATTGGGCGGGACCGCGAAATTTATCGCGTAACCCAGATTTTGTCTCGCCGCACCAAAAACAATCCTTGCCTTATCGGCGAACCGGGTGTGGGAAAGACGGCCATTGCCGAGGGGCTGGCGCAGCGCATGGTAGCCGGTCAGGTGCCGCCTCGCTTGCAACAGAAAGAGTTGCATCTTCTGGATTTGACGGCTTTGGTGGCCGGTACCCAGTTTCGCGGACAGTTCGAGAGCCGCATCAAGGGCTTGGTGGACGAGGTGCGTGCGGCCGGAAATATCATTTTGTTTATTGACGAGGTGCATAACCTGGTCGGCACCGGGGATGCGGAGGGGAGCATGTCTGCCGCTAACATTCTCAAACCGGCCTTGTCCCGCGGCGAAATCCAAGTGATTGGTGCCACCACCTTTAATGAATATCGCAAACACATTGAAAAAGACGCGGCCTTGGAGCGACGCTTCCAGCCGGTAACGGTGGAAGAACCCTCGTTAGAGGCGGCTTTTGCGATATTACAGGGGGTGCGCCCGTATTACGAGAACTATCACGGTGTGTCGGTGTCGGATGCGGTGTTACGGCGGGCGGTATCTTTGGCGGAGCGGTATATCACCGACCGTTATCTGCCGGATAAAGCCATTGATCTGTTGGATGAAGCCTGTGCCGCGACGGCGCTTGCTAACAAACAGGCGGACGAATACGCGCGTCTGCAACAGGAGCAACAACGGCTTTCGCAGGAAGAGGAGCAGGCGCTTGCCGCAGAGGATATAGACTATGAGCGGCTGGTTAATACCCGCGCCCAATTGCAACAGGTGCAACAGCAGGCAGAGGCTCTGCAAGAGGCCGCAACGGCTGCACCGGTGGGCGAGGAGATGTTGGCGCGTGTGATTGAACTGTGGACCGGCATCCCCGCTTCTAAGGTGCAGGAAAGCGAATTGGGACGCCTGGCAAATCTCGAAGACCATCTGCGTGCGCGCGTGGTTGGGCAAGAAGAGGCGGTGCAGGCGGTGGCGGCGGCGGTGCGCCGCAGTCGGGTGCAAATCAGCCCCCGACGACGCCCGGCGAGTTTTATCTTTGTCGGCTCCACCGGCGTAGGAAAAACCGAGCTCGTTAAGGTGCTGGCCGGTGAGTTGTTTGATACGCCGGAGACGCTTATCCGGTTGGATATGTCCGAATTCATGGAAAAGCACGCGGTGTCGCGCATCATCGGCTCGCCCCCCGGTTATGTTGGGTACGACGAGGCCGGTCAGCTCACCGAAAAGGTGCGGCGCAAACCCTATTCCGTGATTTTGCTGGACGAAATCGAGAAGGCGCATCCGGACGTGCTGAACATTTTATTGCAAATTCTGGACGAAGGGCGTGTCACCGACGCGCACGGACGCGTGGTGAATTTTGAAAACACCGTTATCGTCATGACCTCCAATGCCGGTAGCCAGTTCCGGGATGGGGCTATGGGCTTTGGCAAGACCGAGGAGCAGGCCGCCAAGGATAAGGCGGTGAAGGCTTTGTCGGATTTCCTGCGGCCGGAATTCATCGGTCGTGTGGATGAGGTGGTGTATTTCCGCCCTCTGTCTAAAGAGGATTTTGTCGACATTGCGCGTCTGCAACTGACAGAACTTGTCGTCCCGTTGTCCGAGCGGGGGATTGCTTTGTCGTGGAGCGAAGACGCTTTGCAGATGCTGGCGGATAAGGCGCACGGCGGAAAACGCGGTGCGCGGGATTTGCGGGTCGTCATTCGGCAAGAGATTGAAAACGTCATTGCCGGGGAACTGGTTGCCCGACACGAGAATCCACCCGCGGCTGTGCGTGTGCAGGTACAGGGACAACAACTGCAAGTGGAACTCAGTTAAATAAAAAGGGAGAGGACATGATGTCCTCTCCCTTTTTATTCATTAAAAGCAATCAATGTTTACATTTGGTGGATGGTTTTCGTGTTAACACAATCAGCAACACAATAGCCCCGACAAGAAAAGCAAGGGCTGCGCCCGCCGCCGCGCACAACAGGATGGTGGTGCGGTGGGTGGTGACAAACGTCACAAACTTGTTGGAAGGCGTGGTCGGCTCCGGCTGCTCGTTGAGGGCGGGCAGCGATATCTCACGGTGCCGTTGCAGGGTGTTTTCCTTTTTGTCGTATACGTACAACCCGGTGTTGCCTTCGGGGGAAATCGCATACACGATGTAAAAATCCTCCCAAGCCGTGTCCTCATAGGTGAAGGCGGCGATGGTGCCGTCGGGTTGTTCGAGTTTGCCGCTGACGGTGCCGGCGGGAGCCGTCTGGCCGGCCGGCATATCCAGCAGAACGTACAAACTGCCCGCGGTGGTAAGGGAGCGGAACGGTGTGAATTGCTTTGTGGTTTCGTTGTAGATATACAAGCCGGCTGTTTTGTCTGCCGCGTTGGTTAAATGCAACAGCGTCATGCCGATTTTTTCGTTCTTGGCCGCTGCGACCTGTACTTGATTCACCTCAACGGTACCCCATGCAAAGCCGGCAGGCAAGGTGACGTCCGGCTGCGTGTCGGACAGGGTCATCAGCACGCCGCCCACCTCGACCTCCAAAGGGTTTTCTGCCGGGGTGGTGGTAGTGGTGGTGTTTTCTGTTCCGTGGCTGTTGTCTTTGTTGGCAGTGGATTGATTAGCGGAACGCGTAATCACCACGGTGTATTTTTTGGTGGTGCCGTTGGCGGCGGTGACGGTAATCACCTGGGTGTTTTTGCCGACAGAGAGTGTGTTTTTACCGGAGACGCTGGTTTTTGCGCCTTTGTCGGCGGTGGTTGCGCTGAGCGACAGCGAGGTGGTGGTGTACGGCACGGTGATGGTGTAGTTTGTGGTGTTGGCGCTGAATTTCGGCACGAGAGTGCCGGAGGAAGGCTTCAGGCTTGCGAGGTTCGCGTTGCCCGATTTGGTGGGGTTAATCGCGGAAACCGAGAGGGTGGCTGCCGGCATGCCTAACAGCACGTCGTCATCATTCCACATGCCTTCCGTAGCCAAGGAAAACTTGCCGGCGCCGGCGGCAATGGCTTTGAAGGTTAGTTTGATGGTGGCGGATTTAGAGGCGGTGTTCGCATTACTATAATACGAAATGTTCACCACGCCGGCACCACCGGTTCCGTTCGCGCCGCTGCAAGATACATATTGAAAAGCAGAAGCATTATAGGTGAACTGAGCGTCTAAGGAGCCGATACCATTATTTTTGTCGCTGTATGCTAAAGTAACTGTTACCGTGCTACCGATGGTGACAGAACTTTTGTCGGCGCTTGCCTTGACGGTGCCACTGTTGGCGGCGCTCACCGGCAAAATGCCGAATAGGCACACCAACAGGCACACGACGGCGGCAAAGCAAATACGTTTCTTCATAGTTTGGTTCCTTTCTTACTGTAAGGTGGCGGTTATTCCCAGAACATGCCGCTGTACTTGGCGCAGGTCTTGGGAGTTCAGTTTGCCGTCCTTGTTAACGTCGGCGGCCGTTAAAAAATAGCTATCGATGGATTGCACGTTCAAAATATGGCGTTGCGCTTTTCGCAAATCCTGTGAGTTGATTTTTCCGTCCCCGTTTGAGTCGCCGTAGATGACCACGGGATAACTTGCGTGCAGGGTGGTGCCGTTATATAAGCGCAGAATGTCTCCGGTGGCGATGTTGCCGCTGGTTTTTTGCTTGCCGTCGGCAGCAAAGACTTTGGCTGTGCCGTTGGTTACCGCCAGATTGGTGATAAATTTGTTCACGCTGGTTTCGGGCTCCACCTTGGTGACAACATCCGCAACGGAGTGCACCTTGCCGGTGATGGTGGGTGCGGTGCCGGACGGGGCTCCGTCGCGCGTGATGGTAATTGTGTAGGTGCGTGTCAGTCCGCTGGTCGCGGTGGCGGTTAATTTGACCGTGTTCACCCCGTGGTTGAGTTTGACGGTGCCGACGCCGGTCAGCTTGGCGTTCGCGTTGTGCAGCTTTGCGCTGACGTTGACGGCCGCCACGTCCGATCCCACGTGCAGGGAATAGGCCATCGTATAGCGGTCGAAGGTGGGTGTGAGTTTGTGCCCGGACACCGTGATGCTGTCGAGGAAGTTGTCGTTATTACCGGTTTTTGAGGGAAGTGCCGCCACGGTGGCGGGCATGCTCTTGTAAACCGGGATAGCAAACGTCAGGTTGCTGGCCAGTTGTTCGGCGCTCGCGGATTGCCGGCGAATGGCCGCCTCATCCGCGGCGGCGCGGGTGTTGGTCATGTACTGATGCGCGTATAGGCCGCTCGTGGTATTGACCACGTTGTATTTCTGATAATACAAGGTGTCTTGTCCGAGGTTGATATACGATTTGCCAATGTATTTGGCACTGCCCAGCAGGCATTTATACGGGGTGTTCCACCCGTTGTTTTTGGCATAGATGGCGCCGTTGTGCACGGCGGTGCGCCCGTCGTCGGCATAGGCTCCGATATGGAAGAAGTTATAATAGCCCTCATACCCGGGGTAAGTGCCGGTTCCCAAGCCGTTGTTTTGGGAACCCTCTTGTGTCATGCGGGTGGCGAGGAAATAGGCGCTGACGTTGGCCTCCTTTGAGGCTTTGAACAAATCGGCGGCATGCTTGTCCAACGCAGAGGGTAAAATAGCCTGGATGCCGGCGACGGTCTGGGTGTTAGAATAGGACAACTTCTCAAACTGGAACAGATAGGTGCTGTTAAGGAAATTGCGCGGGTCCATATAGTAGGCAATCAGATTCGGATGCGCGGCGTCCCAGCCGCCGGTGTCAAATTCCACGTACTCACCGCTTGTCCAATCGTAGGCGCCGTATTCCATGGATTTCCAGGATTCGGGCAACTGGATGGTGTTGCGCCCGACTTTGGATTCCGCCGCCCAGGCGGTCGCCCAGGTCATGGAGAGGTGCTCCGCTTTGAAAATCCAGTTGGGGTATTGCGCGTGGATTTGCCGCAAGCCCGGCTTGTAATCTTCCGGGAACCCTTGCTCGGTTAAATAAGCTTCAAATTTCTCGTCGGTTTTGTAAGTGGCGTTGATGGTGATGTAGGCGGAACTGCACCAACCGGTCAAGGTGCCTTTGGAGATTTTATACCAAGCCTTGTCCGACGAGATTTCCAAAATGGTCACCACGTCGCCGTTATACAAATTGCCGATTTGCGTGTAATTGGTGCCCGGCCCTTGCCGCACTCGCAGAGAATCGTCCACGTGCACCGTGCCGGTGGACACGGTGGCGGCGAGGGCTTGTATCGTCGCATGGCCCATGCAGGTGATGAGTAAACATAGGCATAAAAGAAAACTGAGGCATCTTTTGCGTGTCTGCATGGCCATGACGCTCCTTTCGTTTGGAATGGGTTACAGCAAGCGTTGCAAAAGCGCTTGCCGCTCGGCCTGTACGGCCGGTGTGGTATCGACTAGTTGTTGATATCGAAACAAAACAAATCCGTCTATTTGCCCGGTTTGGCGTATCGCGTCCAGTTGCCGGGCAAGGATGTCGGTGTGGGCGCTCCATTCCGAAGCGCCGGTGCCCGCATAGCTGTCCTCGGTCAGCCCGGCTTTGTACAGCGCCAGCCCCACGTACAGCGCCACATCCGTGCGCCGCGGCAAGGATAACCACTCATCCAGCACGTGGGCAAATGGTCGGGTTTGGTGGGTGAATCCGCTGTATATCTGCGGGCAGATATAATCCACATAACCGGGAGTGGTCAACCACAAAGCCACGTCGGCATAGGCGGTTGTCTGACAGCGCCGGACGGCGGCAATCGGACTCACTCCAAAGACACAACCGTGTCCGCGGGCGAGAGCGTGTATGCTGCTGACCAGCATATTCACCTGTGTTTGCCGATAGGTGGTGACCGACATACCGGTCGGGATATCCTCAAACAATTCCCCCGCCGCGTTCATGCCGTCGGGGTAGAAATAGTCATCGATATGAATGCCATCCACAGCATAGTGGGTAAGTATTTCCCGCACGCCGTCCAGCACCAGTTTCTGTACTTGCGGGTGAGCGGGGTTATAATACCACACGCCCCCTTTTTGAAATCGCTGTTCCGACTCGGTCAGGGGGGCATTTGCCACCGTTTCGCCAATGCGGTATGGGTTGAGCCAGGCGTGCAACGCCAGTTGGCGGTCATGCGCGGCTTTCACGGCATAGGCCAGGGGATCAAACCCCTGTTGCAACAGTGCGTCAGCGGCATCAGCCGCAGGGTATACCGTGGATTGGTAAAAGGCATTGCTGTGCGAGCGCACGTGCCAAAACACCGTGTTGAATCCGCTGTTTCGGCAGGTGTCCAATAGGGTGTCCAGCCGCTGTGCGGCGGTCGCCGGTGTGGCGTTTGCCAGCACCGGCTCTAAATCCAGATAAGACACCCATACACCCCGCATCTCCGTCGCGGGGGAAACGCCTGTTTCAGGCGGGGAGGACACAGTGTTTGGGTTTGCCGCACCGCACCCGGTCAGGGTGGTTAAAAGCACGGCTATCACACCAACAAACGCTATACAGCGAGCAGACACCATGGGGCGCACTCCTTTACGAGATTATTTTACATAAAACTGCATAAAAGGTCAAGAGGATGAGCTGTTTTGACAATATTTTTCAAAAAGGGCACTTTTCTTTTTGCGTGGCGTATGATAGGATACAAATAAAGAGGATACAAAAGAGGGGGAAGAGCCATGCCTTGGGATTGGATAGCCGCTTGGTTGATAGCGGTGAATGTTTGGGCGGTGGTGTTGACGGCGTCGGATAAGCGGCGTGCAAAACAGGGCCGCCACCGCACTCCGGAATCCACTCTGTTTTTGGTGGCGGTGCTGGGCGGCGCCGCCGGCATGTACCTGACCATGCAGGCCGTACGGCATAAAACCAAACACCGTCGTTTCATGTGGGGATTGCCGCTGATAATCTTGTTGCAAGTGGTGTGTTTGGTATATTTCGCTTCTCTATTTCTGCGCTAACGGTAAAAAATTGCCAAAATACCATTGACACAAGATATAGTTAGTGATATAGTTAAAAATGTGAATAATAATCACATTTTGTGGAAAAGAGGCGGACCATGACGGATAAGCACAGCGACTCTTGGGAGTATGAATGTATACAGGGATACTGCCGCACGCCGGGTGCGGAGGGTGCCATCGTCTATGGTGTGCGTGTGTGTTTTCCGGATGGTTCTCGGTATGAGGCGGAGGATGTGGATGTGTGCCCGGCGGTGGTGGAGCGCTTGATACGGCGGCTGAAAAAAGCGCAACCCGCCGCGTGCCATTTACCGGATTTGGTGGAGGATTTCATTGAGGAAATGGCTGCCGGCGGTTAGGGAATCGTTTCGTAGGGTCTATGGCGGTTGCTCAAAGGAATGAAAGGGCTTACATAGGCAAATTTTTCTTGCTTTTATTCTATATATATGTTATGATAGAAAACAGTAGAAGACGGGGCAGGCGGCCGACAGCCGATTGGTGCCGAGAGAAGGGGGTTCCCATCTATGAAATGTCCGTTTTGCGGTTATGGAGATAGCCGCGTGATTGATTCGCGTCCCACGGATGAAGACAGCCGGATTCGGCGCCGTCGGGAATGCATTCAGTGCAACAAGCGTTTCACGACCTACGAGATTGTAGAGAGCCTGCCCATTGTGGTGGTTAAGAAAGATAGGTCCAGAGAGCCTTTTGACCGCAACAAGTTGCTCAACGGGCTGTTGCGCGCTTGTGAAAAGCGCCCGGTTTCCTTGGAGCGTTTGGAAAAAGCGGTGGACGAAATTGAAACCCAGATTCAGAATTCTTTAGAGCGAGAGGTATCCACCACCAAAATCGGCGAATACGTCATGGAGCAGCTCATGCGCATTGACGATGTGGCGTATATCCGTTTCGCTTCGGTGTATCGTCAGTTTAAGGATATTAAGTCTTTCCATGAGGCGATTCGCAAACTGATGGATGAAGAGAATGTCTAACATATAAAAAAACAGCGGCCGTTCACAGATGTCTGTGGGCGGCCGCTTTTAAGGAGCGGCTATGGCACGACTTTCCATACAGAAACTGAATAAATATTTTGGCGAGCGTGCTCTGTTTGCGGATTTGTCATTTGAGGTTGCGCCGGGCGATAAAATTGGTCTTGTCGGGGATAACGGCTGTGGCAAGAGCACCTTGTTGCGCATTATTGCGGGAGAAGAGCTTGCTGACGGCGGCTCGGTTGTGCGGTATCGGGATACCGCCATTGGCTATATGGAACAGCACGTTTCCCGAGATGTCACGCGCACTTTGTGGCAGGAAGTCGAGAGCGTTTTCTCCCCTGTGATGGCGGTGGAGAAACAACTCGCGGACGTCAATGCGCGGTTAGAGCAACAGCCCGCCACCTCGGATTTGCTGGACAGACAGCAAGCCCTGCGTGAGCAACTGGAATCCATGGGCGGTTTGTATTATAAGAGCCGCGTGCGTGCCACCTTGCTGGGGTTGGGCTTTTCGGAATCGGATTTTGACAAATCGGTTGCCCTGCTCTCCGGTGGCGAGAGAAGCAAAGCGGCCATGGGGCGGCTCTTGCTCGCCCAGACTAACGTGCTGTTGCTGGACGAGCCAACCAACCACCTGGACATTCCCTCGGTGGAATGGTTGGAGGGGTATTTGCAGGAATACACCGGTGCTCTGTTGGTGGTTTCGCACGACCGGTATTTTCTCGACCGGGTAACCAACCGTACCATAGAACTCAAAAACGGGCGTTTATACATGACCGCCGGCAACTATACGGCACACAAACAACAGCGCGAAAAGGACAAGGAAATCGAGCAAAAGCACTACAAAACCGCGATGCAGGAAATCCGTCACATAGAGGAAAACATCGCGCTGCTCAAACAATGGAACCGGGAAAAGAGCATCCGTGCCGCGGAAAGTCGAGAAAAGCGGGTGGCGCGACTGCGGGAAGAATTGGTGGCACCGGAGCAGGAGAACGCCACCCTGCGTTTTCGCTTTGCAGCTACGCACACCGGTGGCAATGAGGTGCTCAAAGCCGGCAATCTATCCAAATCCTTTGGGGACAATACGCTCTTTCGCGAGGCGGAACTGGAACTGCGTCGCGGAGAACGCGTGTTTTTGCTCGGTGCAAACGGGTGCGGTAAAACCACCTTGTTACGGGTGCTTTGCGGTCGCTTGCAACCGGATAGCGGCTACGTCCGGTTGGGAGCTAAGGTGAGTGTAGGTTACTATGACCAGGTGCAAGAAGGGTTGGATTCCCGCAAAACTGCGTTGCAGGAGTTGTGGGATACCTACCCCGATAAAACCGAAACCGAACTGCGTAGTGCCTTGGCGGCTTTTTTGTTCCGCGGGGACGACGTGTTCAAGACGGTCGGGGTGATGTCCGGCGGCGAACGTGCCAGATTGTTGTTGTTAAAGCTGATGTTGGCGGGGGACAATCTGCTGCTACTGGACGAACCGACCAATCATTTGGATATTGCCTCGCGTGAGGCGCTGGAAGAAGCGTTAGAGGGATATGACGGCACCATTTTGGCGGTGTCGCACGACCGGTATTTCATCCAGCGTATGGCGAGCCGTACGTTGCGTCTGAACTCCGATGGATTGCGCATGGCGGGGCAAGGGGCGGATGCGTTTGTTGCCACAACCGAACCCGCGGTTGCATCTCCCGCACCGGAAAAACCGCCGCAGGCGAATGCCTATAAACAGCGCAAAGAGCGGGCGGGTGCGATGCGGCGTTTACAAACGACGGTGCGGCGGGCAGAGGAGCGCATTGCCGCGCTGGAACAAGAAGTGCAAACCTTAAACGAGCAATTAGCCGACCCGGCGGTGGGCGCGGATTATGCGCGTCTGACGGAATTGACGGCCGCGCTGGAAAACGCCAACCGCGCCATGGAGGAGCAACTGTTTGTCTGGGAAGAGAGTCAGCAAGAACTGGAAAATCTGCAACAAGAGGAAAATCTTGTTGACAAACCGTGAGCACCATAGTATACTGAGAAAAACAAACCTTTGACCGAGAAGAGTACCCATGGGATTGGTCGTGACAAGAGAGCCGCAGGTGGTGGGATTGCGGTGACGGCTTCGGTGGCGAATGGCCTCGGGAGGGCAAACTGAACGCACAGATGTGTCAGTAGGGGCGCCGGGAGCTCTACCCGTTATCCGCAGAGAGCGCATGCTGGTGCGCAGAGAGTGCGTCGATTGACAAGGTCGACGAAGTCGGGTGGTACCGCAGAGGCTGATTATCAGCACCTGTCCCAACAAATTGTTGAGACAGGTGTTTTTTGTTTTGTTGACAGATAGGAAAGGGGTGCGTGGCAATGGGACTTTCCCGCTGGCGTAGCGGCGTAGAAAAAACGAGATTTCCGGGTGTGGCTCCGGCCGCCTCCCCATCAACATACCATTTGGAGGAATGAACGATGCTTATCAACAACGTGGATTTCGATACCTATTTTAAGAACTATCCGGATGAAAACGGCTATTTTGGTCGCTATGGCGGCGCCTATATCAGCGAAGAGCTGAAAGCGGCTATGCAAGAGATTCGGGATGCCTATTTCACCATTGCGCAGTCCCGCCAGTTTATTGCCGAATTGCGCCGTATTCGCAAGGAATTCCAGGGACGCCCCACGCCGGTGTCCCATTTGGAGCGCTTGTCCAATAAACTGGGTAACGTGCAACTATATGTCAAGCGGGAGGACCTCAACCACACCGGCGCCCACAAACTCAATCACTGCATGGGTGAGGTGTTGCTCGCTAAGTATATGGGCAAGAAAAAGGTTATCGCCGAGACTGGGGCTGGTCAGCACGGTGTGGCTATGGCCACCGCGGCGGCCTATTTCGGCATGGAATGCGATATCTATATGGGCTCCGAGGACATCAAAAAGCAGGCGCCTAACGTGGCGCGCATGAAGATACTCGGCGCCAACGTGGTGGAGGTCACCGACGGGCAAGCCACCTTGAAAGAGGCGGTGGATGCGGCTTTTGCCGCCTATGCGCGAGAGTATAAGAATTGCATCTATTGCATTGGCTCGGTGGTAGGTCCCCATCCATTCCCCATGATGGTGCGTGATTTCCAGCACGTCGTCGGCGAAGAGGCCAGAGAGCAGTTTGTGGATATGACCGGGCATCTGCCGGATGCTATCGTAGCCTGTGTGGGTGGCGGTTCCAATGCGGCCGGATTTTTCTCCGGATTCCTCAATGACCCGGTGGATATTTACGGCGTCGAGCCTCTCGGACGCGGCACCGCTTTGGGTGACCATGCCGCCAGTCTGCAATATGGCACCGAAGGTGTCATGCACGGCTTTAACAGCGTGATGCTGAAAGACGAAAACGGCGAACCGGCTCCGGTGTATTCGGTAGCGAGCGGGCTGGATTATCCTTCTTCCGGTCCGGAGCACGCATTCCTGCGGGATATCGGGCGCGTCAAATACGATGTCATCAACGACGAGGAAACCATCGACGCGTTTTACGCCTTGTCTCGGATGGAGGGTATCATTCCTGCCATCGAGAGTGCTCATGCGGTTGCCTATGGCATCAAGTTGGCGCAGAAGTTGGATAAGGGCTCGGTGCTCATCAATCTGTCCGGTCGTGGAGACAAAGATATGGATTATATCATTGAAAAATACGGTATTCGCTGATGTGTTTTATCGCAAAAAGGTCGGTGCAAAAGCGCCGACCTTTTTGTTTTTGGAAGAGTCTTTGGCCCAATGGCAAAAACGGGTGAAAAATCGACAGTTCACCGGTGTTTTTGCTGAAATTCTATTGACTTTCTGCCTATAATTTGCTACACTCGGCTTGTGTGTGAAGTGTTTCACATTAATTAGGTGTTATCTATATATCGCGCGCGTAAGAAAGGAACGATGACTATGAAAAAGTTTCCGGTAGCCCTGCAATTGTATTCTGTGCGGGATGCTTTGAGTGCCGACTTTGAGGGTACCCTCAAAAAGGTGGCAGAAATGGGATATGTCGGCGTGGAATTCGCCGGTCTGCACAACCATACGCCGGAGCAGGTGAAGGCTATGTGCGAGAAGTACGGTTTGCGTCCGCTTTCTGCTCATGTGCCATATACTGAAATGATGCAAGACCCCGAGAAGGTTATGCGCGACTATGCCGCGATTGGTTGTTCGTATATTACCTTGCCGTATTACAACTGGAAGTTCGAAGAGGGCGGCGAAACCTACGAAGACTTTATTGGGAACGTGCGTATGCTCGGCGCCGCAGCAAAAGCGCATGGCATGACGCTGTTGTACCACAACCACGACTTTGAGTTTGAAAAAATGGACGGCAAATACCGCCTCGATCGCTTGTATGAAGATGTTACGTCCGATCTCTTGCAGACGGAATTGGATGCTTGCTGGGTGAATGTCGGCGGAGAAAATCCGGCGGAGTACATTCGCAAATATACCGGTCGTACGCCGGTGGTTCATTTGAAAGATTTTGCCGGTCAAAAATCCGACAAAATGTATGCCCTCATCGGCATTGACGATGGCGAGCAATCGGCAGCAGCCGAAGAACAGGCTTTTGGTTTCCGTCCTGTTGGTTATGGTTTGCAGAATTTCCCGGAGATTTTGGAAGCGGCAACCGATTCGGGTGCCGAGTGGGTCGTTGTGGAGCAGGATGAGCCCTCCATGGATAAAACGCCGATGGAATGTGCGGCTATGTCCCGCGAATATTTGAAGGGCTTGGGCCTGTAAAGGATTGTTTCGGCGGTGCGTACCGTCGTAAAATAAGTTAAAGAATACTAGGGAGGTTTTCGATATGGCATTAAAGAAAGATAGTCTGGATGCATTCAAAGAGTCTCATGACGTGGCGGTGATAGATACTGCCAAAAAAATGCGTGTAGGCTTTATTGGTTGCGGCTGGATTGCCGGCGCCCATTTGGAGAGCTTTGTCAAACAGCCGGACGTGGAGATTGTGGCGGGTTGTGATTTGGTGCCCGGCAAAGCGGCGAAATTCTTCGAAGAGCATAATGTTGAAGGGGTTAAGACCGACTATAAAGACCACCTCGATATGTTGGCGGACAAGAGCTTGCAGCTGGATGCGGTGACCATTTGTACATACAACCGTCAGCACGCGAACTGCGCCATTGATGCGCTGAATGCGGGCTTGCACGTGTTGCTGGAAAAACCCATGTGCGTTACCCTCGAAGAGGCTGTCGAGATTCTGCGCGCCGAGAAGAAAAACAACAAAGTGTTGTCCATCGGCTTCCAGCCGCGTATGGACCCCAACATGAAAAAAATCAAAGAAATCGTGGAATCCGGCGTGCTGGGTAAGATTTATTACATCCAGACCGGTGGCGGCCGTCGTCGCGGTATCCCCACCCCGTTCGGCACCACGTTTATCGAGGATGAGACCGCCGGTATCGGTGCTTTGGGTGACATCGGTTGTTATTCCTTGGATATGGTCCTCAACGCCATTGGCAACCCGAAACCGTTGACGGTTTCCGGCTATAAATCGGCTTTCTTCGGCACCCGCCCGGACTATTATCCGAACCACCCCGAATATGCGGAGAAGTTCGGCGTGGACGACTTTGCTGCTGCCTTTGTGCGCTTGGAAGGTGACATCATTCTTGACTTCCGCATTTCTTGGGCGATGAACATGGACACCTCCGGCGACACCTTGATTTTGGGTACCGAGGGCGGTTTGCGCATTCCGTCCACCGAGTGCTGGAACGGCAGCACCGGCGGCCCGATGAAGATTTATCATCAGGTGGCCAATTCTCAGGTGGAGACGGTCATTCCGGAAATCCAAAACAACGTCAGCAACTTTGACATGAAGATTCGCACCTTCTTGGATGCCTGCAAGAATGGCACGCCCGCCCCTGTGCCTGCCAGCCAGATTTTGTATAACCAGGCTATTTTGGATGGTATTGTCAAATCTTCTGAACTCAACCGGGAGATCGAGATCGAAATCCCTGAGATCTAAGATTCTGTTTGTGTAAGGAATGCCCGCCGTGCTGTCAGTACGGCGGGCGTTTTGCGTCTCGTCGTTGTGTGGTGTGGGGCGCATATATAATCCTTAATTAATAAAAGACGTTAACATGGGCAGAATCCATCAAAAATTCGCATATTTTGGAGGAATTTGGGTTAAACTTCCAATATCCCTTTTATCTGAGAAAAAGTTAAAAAAAGGTGTTGACAAAAGGGGAGAGAAGTGGTAAGATAGCAAAGCTGTCCGCAAAAAAAGGGCGGCGCAGAGGACCTTGAAAATTAAACAGTGTAGACAGAACGAAACACACACAATACCCGTTA
>JAFPCP010000029.1 GCA_017423825.1 Clostridia bacterium
GCGGACGAAAAGGTAGCGCCTTTGCTTGATGGGATGCAGATAGTCAAGGAATTGTACATCCCGGGCAAGTTGGTCAATCTGGTTGTCAAGCCGCAATAACGTGCATGCCGGCAAGAGCGGAAATTATTTTTGCCAAAAATCCGTTTTGCTCTTGACTGTTTTGGGAATATAGGCTATAATTATGGATGCATGATTGCATATTACCCCTGCTATATGGCGGAGGGAGGGAATAAAAGGATGTCAGAAGTTCGTGTAAAAGAGAATGAATCTCTGGATAGCGCTCTGCGCAGATGGAAAAAATCCTGCGCTCGCTCCGGTGTTTTGGCCGAGGTGCGTAAGAGAGAGCACTATGAGAAACCTTCCGTAAAACGCAAAAAGAAATCGGAAGCTGCGCGCAAGAGAAAATTCAAATAAGCGTAGAGAAAGCGGGCAGTTTTGCCCGCTTTTTGTTTTTTGAACAAACAGATAGGAGGAAAGCCTATGTCTTTATGGTACCCCACGATATATCGGCGGCGCATTGAGGAAGTTACCCCGGATACATTGCGTGGTATTGGCGCGCGCGCCGTGTTACTGGATATTGATAATACACTAACCGTGCACGATGCGCCGGAGGTATCTGACGAGGTAGTGGCCTGGTTGGACAATATGCGTGTGGCGGGCTTTTCGCTTATGTTGGTTTCTAACAACTGCGCGGAGCGGGTGGCGCCTTTTGCTGCTCGTCTGGGCCTGCCGTATCAAGCTCACGCGAAAAAGCCGTTGCCGGTCGGCTTCCGCCGTGCGGCCCGTGCGATGGGGTTGCCTCGCCGTAGGTGCGTGGTTATCGGCGACCAGATATTCACAGACATTTTGGGAGCCAATCTTTCGGGAATGCCGAGTGTGTTGCTGGAACCCATTGAGCCGGAAAAGGACCAGCGTTTTATTGTGTTTAAGCGTCGCATAGAGCGATGGATGCTGGATTGTCCCCGAGAATTAAAACGCAAGGAGATGGACTATGGTGAATACGGCATTTTTTGGCCCGGCGGGTAATTGCGAGGCGTTTTACGCCGCGGGATACAAATCCACGGTACAGGTCTTTTCTTGGTTAGAACAACACGCATTGCACGCATATGAGTACCAATGCGGCCGCGGCGTACGGCTGTCGGATGCGTTGGCGGCGTCTATGCGAGAAAAAGCGCGTGAACAGCACATCACCATTTCCTTGCACGCGCCGTATTTTATTTCGCTCGCTTCGGCAGAGGCGCAAAAGCGTGAAAACAGCATCCGCTATATTTTGGAAAGCGCGGATGCGGTCAATCGCTTGGGCGGGGAACGGATTGTGGTGCATCCCGGCGGCCTGGGTGGCCGCAGCCGGGAAGAGGCAACGGCTTTGGCAACCGAAACGCTGTTGCAAGCGCAACGGGAACTCGATGCAGCGCACTTAGGACACGTGCGCATTTGCCCGGAGGTTATGGGGAAAATCAATCAACTGGGAACGCTGGAAGAGGTGCTGCATTTCTGCCGCGCGGAAGAGCGGTTTTTGCCGTGCGTGGATTTCGGGCACTTGAACAGCCGCACCGGCGGCGCTGTGAATGACCGGGAGGCGTTTGCCGGCGTCATCGATGCGATCGGCGAGCAACTGGGCGCGGCGCGGCAGAAAAGTTTTCACATTCATTTTTCTAAGATTGAGTATACCGCCGGGGGAGAAAAACGGCATTTGACTTTTACAGATACCGAGTATGGACCGGAGCCGGCGCCGCTGATGGAATTATTGGCGGATAGAGGCCTTACGCCTACGGTGATTTGCGAATCCAACGGCACCCAAACGGCGGATGCGGCGGCTATGCAGGCGGTATATCTGGCCGCTCGACGATAAAAATCGGCATAAAAGTGGGAATAGTTGAAAATAGTGCTTGAAATCTGTGTCCGAATAGGGTACAATAAAACGTAGTATGAAATTGGAGGAATTTGATTATGGTATCAGCAGGCGATTTTCGTAATGGCGTTACGTTTGAAGAAGACGGCAATGTGTTGCAGGTTGTAGAATTCCAGCACGTGAAACCCGGTAAGGGAGCCGCCTTTGTGCGCACCAAAACGAAGAATGTTTTGACCGGCGCGGTGATTGAAAAGAGCTACAACCCGACGGCTAAATTCCCGACGGCGTATATCGAGCGCAAAGAGATGGAATTTTCTTACGAGGATGGCGGTTTGTATTACTTCATGGACCCCGAAACGTATGAAATGGAGCCCATCAACGCCAGCGATCTGCCGGATAATTTCAAGTTTGTGAAAGAGAACATGGTGTGCCGCATCATGTCTTATAAGGGCAAAGTGTTCGGCGTAGAACCCCCGAACTTTGTGGAGTTGCAGGTCACCCAGACCGATCCCGGTTTCAAGGGCAACACCGCCACCAACACCACCAAACCGGCCACCTTGGAAACGGGTGCCGAGGTGCGCGTGCCTCTGTTCATCGAAGAGGGCGAGATGATTCGCATCGATACGCGTACCGGTGAGTATATGGACCGTGCATAAGAATTGGTTTTAGGCATACGCTAACACAAAAGGGAGGCTTTTAGTATGACGACGAACGAAAAAGTGGCCTACATGAAAGGCTTAATGGAAGGCATGAAAATAGACGATACCACCGAAAATGGCAAATTATTTGCTTTGGTGGTGGACGTATTGGACGACCTCGCGAACGATGTGGCCGATTTACAGGACTACGTGGCCGAGTTGACCGAGCAGGTAGACGCGGTGGATGAAGATCTGAACACCTTGGAAGAGGATTTCTACGAAGAGTGGGATGAGGATTGTTGTGACTGTGGCTGCGATTGCGATTGCGGTGATGAGGATTATTACGACGTCACTTGCCCCAGCTGTAACGAAGAGTTTGAAGTGGACGAAGATACGTTGTTGGACGGCGGTGTCGAATGTCCGAACTGCGGTGAGCATTTGGAGTTTGATTTCGACGAGGACGACGAAGAAGAGGAATAAAAACCTGACCGAGAGGGCTGTAGCGAATGCTACGGCCCTCTTTTTTGTTGCATAGATGTTAATGTGCAGAAAACGGATGCTTTTTTGCGTTTTCCTCTTGCAATCATGCGTAAATATGGTATAATAAAGGTGAAAAATGTCCCATATGGGACACTTTTGAGGTGGACAGATGGAAAAGGACGGGCTGTTTTTATTACAAGGCTTATCCGACGAAGAAAAAGCTCGCTGTTGGCAGATGGCAGATTGCAGTGAATGCACCTATGATAAGGGGCAGGTGCTGTATGATACCCATCTGGCTCGGCCGGCGCTGGCGTTGGTTTTGGACGGATGTGTGCGTGTGTTGCATGGGCATGTCGAGATGAATCGTCTACACCCGGGGGACGTGTTTGGCGCTGCTGCGTTGTTTGGAAATGCGGAGCCGTACGATTCTACGGTGGAGGCGTGCACCGCTTGTCGGGTGCTGCTGATACCTCAACAGGCAGTATCATCTTGGATGGCGGCTTTGCCGATGGTGGCGCAAAATTACGTGCGGTTTTTATCTGATCGTATTCGTTTTCTGAATCGTCGTTTGGCGACCTTAACCGCCGGGCAGAACGATGGGAAGTTGTGGCAATATTTGCAGGCTTGCCGGGAGGAAGATGGACGCGTAACGCTGCTCACCGGTATGACCGGGTTGGCGAAGAGGTTGGATATGAGTCGTTCGAGTTTGTATCGTTCGTTGGATGCGTTGGAAGAAAGCGGCCGCATCCGCCGTGATGGAAAGTGTATTTTTTTATTGAAACAGGAGGATATGTAAGATGAAAAGATTGGTTAGTTTGGCAGTGATAGCGGTGTTGTTTTTGACGCTGTTGGCAGGTTGTGGTCGTGCGGAGGACGCCAATAGTGCGCCCGTCGTGGATGCGGGCAAGGCACAGGTGAACGTGACAGCCATTGCCGGTCCTACGGGTGTGGGATTGGTCAATCTTATGCAACAAAACGATCAAAAAACCGCGAAAAACGAGTATACCTTTAATTTGGTGGGCGATCCGCAGCAGGCGGTGGCTGCCATAACCAACAAAACGGCAGACATCGCGGCGGTGCCCACCAATTTGGCTTCTACGCTGTATAAAAGAACCGGCGGCGGGGTGCAGGTTTTGGCTCTGAACACGCTCGGCGTGTTGTATATGCTAGAAAATGGAAACTCGATTGAGTCGGTGGCGGATTTACGCGGCAAGACCATCTACACGTCCGGCCAGGGCGCCAATCCGGAGTATATTCTCAACTATGTGTTGGAATCCAACGGATTGGACCCCAAAAAAGACGTAACCATTCAGTTTGTTCCGGATAACGATGCGTTGGTGGCGGCCATTGTGAGCAACCAGGCGCAGGTGGCGATGGTTCCGGAACCGAAACTGACCGCCTGCAAGGTGCAGATGAAAGCGGCGGGAAAGACTGTTCCCAACACGGTTCTGAACATGACGGAGGAGTGGGAAAAGGTTGCTAATGGCGACAGCGCGCTTGTGATGGGCTGTGTGATTGCTCGCACGGATTTCGTGAAGGAAAACTCGGCCGCTGTGAAGGCGTTTTTGAAGGAATATGAAGCCTCTATCAACCAAGTGAAAGAGGATGTAGAGACTGCCGCATCTTTGTGCGAGAGTTATCAAGTTATCCCGAAAGCGGCTATCGCCAAACAGGCCATTCCGAATTGCAACTTGACCTACGTGGCTGGCTCGGCTATGAAAAAACAATTATCCGGGTATCTGCAAGTGCTGTACAAATACAATCCGGCGGCGATTGGTGGCGCTGTGCCCGCGGACGATTTTTATTATGGGCAATAAGATGAAAAAGCCGCTCGTTGTATTGGCCACATCGGTGTTTTGGTTGGCCGTGTGGTGGATACTGAGTGGATGGATAGGGCAGGAGATTCTCTTGCCTTCACCGTGGGTTGTTTTTTTGACTGTGTGTCGGCTGTGCCGCACGGCGGCGTTTTGGCAGGCTGTGGGTGTGTCTCTTTGGCGCGTGTTGTCGGGGTTTGTTGCTGCTGTGGTGGCGGGCGCCTTGCTGGCCGTAGCCACTTGTCGATTCCGCCTTTTACACACAGTGTGCAGTCCGCTTTTGCACGTAGTGCGGGCGGCACCGGTGGCATCGTTTATTATCTTGGCCTATTTTTGGATTCGCTTGGATGTGCTACCGGCGTTTATTGCATTTTTGATGGTGTTGCCCATGGTGTGGGCGAATGTTGCCGAAGGTATTCGCCAGACCGACCGACGGTTGCTGGAAATGGCGAAGGTGTACCGCTTGGGATTTTGGCGTACGGTGCGGCATGTATGGGTGCCGTCTGTTCGGCCATATTTTCTAACGGCCTGCACTACCGGCTTAGGCTTCGCGTGGAAATCTGGGATTGCCGCTGAGGTGATTTGCAGTCCCGCGCGCGCTATCGGCAGTAGTTTAGGGGACGCCAAGGCCTATTTGCAGATGCCGGAGGTGTTTGCATGGACGGTGACGGTGGTGTTGCTCAGTGTGCTGTTGGAGCGAGGGCTTGTGTGGCTGGTTTATCGGCACAAACAGGAGGTGACACCATGAGTATACAGTTTCATTGTGTTTCTTTTTCGTATGATAAAACGCCTGTATTGCAGGAGATAAGTTGGCGGTTGCCGGATACCGGTGTGGTATGTTTGTGGGGGCCGTCCGGATGCGGAAAGACCACTTTGCTTCGCCTGCTGGCGGGCTTAGAAAAGCCCACAGCCGGCGCTGTGGAAGGGCTGGATGCCAAGCGTGTGTCTGTGGTGTTCCAAGAGGATAGATTGCTGCCTTGGTTGACGGCATTAGAGAACGTCATGTTGCCGGGAACCGGGGAAAAAGAAGCCAAAGAGATGCTGACTCGTTTGGGGCTGGAGGATGTATGCGGGGTGTGCCCGTCGTCACTGAGCGGCGGACAGCAACGCCGCGTTGCTTTGGCGCGGGCGTTGGCGGCACCGTGCGATTTGTTGCTGTTAGACGAGCCTTTCAATGGTTTGGATGAGGGGACTTGGCAGGATATATTGCCGCTCATTTCGCAAAAAGCGCGGGCGTGTCCGGTGGTTTTGGTCACCCATGTGCGTGCGCAAGCGGAAGGGTTGCAAGCGCAGGTGGTATCCTTATCCAATGTGCCGATTTCTGGTTTTTTATCCTTTGAAACGGATAAAAAATGAAAAAAATGCGTTTCTCCTCTTGACAAAACGCAGCAAATGATTTAATATAGTCGAGTGCCTACGGAGTAGATGCCGTAGGCCAATTTGGGGGCGTAGCTCAGCTGGGAGAGCGTACGGTTCGCATCCGTAAGGTCGAGAGTTCGATCCTCTTCGTCTCCACCAACAAGCAAGGCACCGCTTTTGCGGTGCCTTGCTTGTTTTTTTGTGGGACCGAGGCTGGGAGAAGTCTCCTTATTTTGTCAACCGAAAACAGCATAAAAAAACCTCGTTCCGAAGAACGAGGTTTTTGGAGCTGGTTGACGGACTTGAACCCCCGACCTGCTGATTACAAATCAGCTGCTCTACCAACTGAGCTAAACCAGCGCATTACGCACATGTGGTTACTTTCACAACAATCGAAATTATACCAACAAAAGGGGCGCTTGTCAAGGGAGTTTTACAGAAAACCATGGCATTCATCTTGCATTTGCTTGAAATTAGGGGTATACTTATATAGGATTACAGAAGGGGGGATTATAGTGAGAAAAACAAAAATTGTATGCACTATCGGTCCAGCGTGTGAGGATGAATCGATTCTGGAAAAGATGTGCTTGGCGGGCATGAATGTAGCTCGTTTGAATTTTTCTCATGGCACCCTGGAACAGCATCAACAAAAGATTGACGGCATCAAACGTGTGCGCGACAAGCTGAAGCTGCCGATTGCCATTATGTTGGACACCAAAGGTCCGGAATATCGCATCAAGACGTTTCGGGACGGAAAAGTGTTTTTGCAAGATGGAAACTTGTTTACCCTCAGCACGGAAGAGGTCGAGGGGGATGAAACGCGCGTTTCCGTGACCTATAAAGGCATGCCCGATGACCTGGGTATCGGCGACCGTGTGTTGCTAAACAACGGACTGCTTATATTGCAGGTTGAGGAATTAACCAAAACCGACGTTATCTGCCGTGTGATAGCCGGCGGCGAGCTCAGCGATCGCAAGAGTATGAGTTTTCCGAACAAGGTGCTCAATCAAGTCTATCTCAGCGAACAGGACAAACAGGACATTGCGTTCGGCGTGAAAAACGGTGTGGATTTTATTGCTTGCTCTTTTGTATCCTGTCGGCAGGATTTGCTAGACGTAAAAGCCTATTTGCAAAGCATCGGCGGCGAAGACGTAGAATTGATTGCCAAGATTGAAAACCGTTCCGGTGTAGACCATATCGAAGAGATTTGCGAAGAATGTTCCGGCATCATGATAGGCCGCGGGGATATGGGTGTGGAAATTCCGTTTGAGGAATTGCCGGCCATACAAAAGCATTTGATTACCGAGTGCCGTTTACTCGGCAAGCGGGTGATTACCGCCACCGAGATGCTGGAATCCATGATACACAATCCGCGCCCCACGCGTGCGGAAATTTCGGACGTGGCGAATGCGGTGTATGACGGCACCAGCGCCATTATGCTGTCCGGTGAAACAGCTGCCGGCAAATATCCTGTGCTGGTTGTGGAGACGATGGCGCGTATTGCCAGCGAAACGGAGGCCAACATTGATTTTGATGTCCGTTTTCACAACACCTCTTTCCGCATCAAAAACACGTTGGATGCAATTTCCCATGCCACCTGTGGTATGGCGATTGATATCGGAGCAAAGGCCATTGCCGTGTGTTCTCTTTCGGGTATTACCGCGCGAATGGTGTCGCGGTTCCGTTGCCCGGTGGACATCTTGGGTTTGACCACAAACCAGGGCACATGGCGCAAATTAGCCCTCTCTTGGGGCGTGACGCCGGTGCTGTGCGAGGCGTATGACTCGATTGACGTGCTGTTTTACACGGCTAAAAATCTGGCGCGTGAAGCCCTTAATTTACGCGAGGGAGAGCGGGTGGTTATTACCGGTGGGCAGATTAACGGCCAATCCGGCAACACCAACCTGATTAAAGTTGAAACTATTTGAGAGGAGTCGGTTGTTTGACGCGCCGTTTATACGAAGAAGATAGTTATTGCCAGCGGTTTGATGCGGTCGTTTTAGATTGTCAGCCGACGAATACCGGATATGCCGTGGAACTGGATACGACGGCATTCTTCCCGGAAGGGGGAGGGCAACCGGCGGATACCGGTCGTTTGCAGGACGTGCGCGTGACGGACGTGCGCATACAACAAGGGCGTATCTGGCATATGGTTGGTGCGCCGTTGCGGGTCGGTGAGCGCGTGACGGGAGAAATCGATTGGGAGATGCGTTTCGCTCGCATGCAAAAGCATACCGCGGAGCACGTTCTTTCGGGCATTATGTACCGACGCTACGGATTGGATAACGTCGGGTTCCATTTAGGCAGCGAGGACGTTACGCTGGATATAAACGGGGAACTGAGCCGTACGCAGTTGGAGGATGTCGAGTTAGAGGCCAATCGTATCGTTGGGGAAAATCGCGCGGTGTGGGCGGAATATCCGTCATCGGCGGAGCTGGCCACCCTTTCCTATCGAAGTAAGAAAGAATTGGACGGCTCTATACGTATAGTCACTATCGAAGGAGTAGACGTTTGTGCGTGCTGTGCGCCGCACGTGCGCCAAACCGGAGAAATAGGGATTATAAAAATTCTGGATGCCATACGATACAAAGGCGGTATGCGCTTACATATGCAGGCGGGACTGGACGCGGTGCGCGATTACCAGATGCGGTACCGCCAAATGGCGGCTGGAGCGGCGCTTTTATCTGTAAAGCAGAATAACTTGTCAGCGGCGATTGAGCGTCTGATGGCTGAAAAAGAGCGATTAGACCTATGCTTGCGGCGGCAAAACCGAGAGTGTTTGCGGTTGTTGGCCGAGAGCGTGGCCTCCACCCACCGTCCGGTCTATTTAATAGGGGAAGAGTGGGACAGCGAGACTCTGCGCGAGGCCGTGAATGCGTTGGCGGTTCGTTGTGGTGGGATTTGCGCCGCTTTTTCCGGAGAAGAGGGAGCCTATCGGTATGCGCTGGGCGGACAGGGCGATGTGGCGGATTTTTGCCGCCGCATGAACGAGGCTCTTTCCGGGCGTGGCGGTGGCACGGCGCAGATGATGCAAGGACGTGTGCAGGCGACTGCGGCTCAGATAGCCTCTTTTTGGGCGGATGCCGAGGCATAAGTCGTGGTTGCAAACGATGGATGAGTGTGGTATAATAAACGCTGATATTTTTATAAGTAAGGGGATTTTTCCATGTCAGGACATTCCAAATGGAGCAACATTAAGCGCAAGAAGGAAAAAACCGATGGCCAAAAGGCGAAGATTTTCACCAAAATGGGCCGTGAGATTGCGGTGGCGGTTAAAGAAGGCGGCAGCGCCGACCCCGCGACCAATTCCAAACTAAAAGACGCCATTGCCAAGGCGAAGGCAAACAACGTGCCGAATGATAACATAGACCGCATCATTAAAAAGGCGGCCGGTGAAGGAAGCGGCGAGAATTACGAGGCGCTGCGTTACGAGGGCTATGGTCCGAGCGGCATTGCCGTTATTGTGGAAACGCTGACCGACAACCGCAACCGTACCGCCGGTGATTTGCGCCATTATTTTGATAAATGCGGTGGCAATTTGGGGCAGACCGGTTGTGTGTCTTTCATGTTTAATCAAAAGGGCAAACTGCTCATTGAAGCAGATGGTCTGGATGAGGACAAGGTGATGGAGGACGCGCTGGAAGCTGGTGCGTCGGATTTTGCCGCCGATGAGGAAGTGTTCGATATCACCACCGAGCCGGAAGATTTTTCGGCTGTGCGGGATGATTTAGAGAGCAAAGGGTACACCTTTGTTGCCGCCGAATTGGAGATGGTGCCGGATATGTTCAGTACCATCGAAGACCCTGCCGCGGCCCTTAACATGGCGAAATTGCTGGACTTGTTAGAGGATAACGACGACGTGCAGAACGTGTGGCATAACTGGGACCGTCCGGACGAGGACTAAAACCGTTGAAAGAGAAATAAAAACCCCATACAACAAGCGATTGTGTAAGCAGTCGCTTGTTTTTTTGCGCGCAATAACAAAATGTGCGGTTTTTTATGGTTATCTCTTGTTTTTTGCCACAATATGTGGTACACTGTTGATATATGTATATTTGTCATCTTGGAGAGGTTTCATATGGAGAGACAACACGAACAAACGGAGGATTATATTGCCGGTCGCAATGCGGTGACCGAGGCGCTCAAAACGCAGCGTCCGTTAGACAGCGTGCTGATAGCCAAAGGGCAACGGCAGGGCAGCATCGGGCTGATTGTTTCGCGCTGTCGAGACAACGGCATTCCGGTCAAAGAAGTGGATAGCCGCAAATTGGATGCCATGGCTCCCAACAACCAGGGCGTCATTGCCGTAGCGGCGTGCAAGGAATATGCCACCGTGGAGGACTTGTTCGCTGTGGCAGCACAGAGAGATGAACCCCCGTTTTTCATTGTTTGTGATGAGTTGGAAGACCCGCACAATTTGGGAGCCATTCTGCGTACGGCGGAGGCGGCGGGCGCACACGGCGTTATCGTTCCAAAGCGGCGTGCGGCGGGACTGACCTCCACGGTGTATAAAGCGTCGGCGGGTGCTGTGGAATATGTGCCGGTGGCACGCGTGGCAAACATCACCGAAACGTTGCGCGAGCTAAAAAAGCAGGGCGTTTGGGTGTATGGACTGGATATGCAAGGGGAGACCTGGTGTTCCAGCGACTTGACCGGTCCGATGGCTTTGGTGGTCGGTTCCGAGGGGCATGGCATGACGCGTCTGGTGCGGGAACAATGCGATTTTATTCTGTCGCTGCCCATGAATGGCCGTATCAACTCGTTAAACGCCTCGGTGGCCTGTGGTATCGTGTTATATGAGGTTGCCAGGCAGCGGAACAATATTCCGGCAAAATAAATGCACAAGACTAAATCTAAACAGGCGGATAAGGAGAGAATGCACTATGCAGGATAACACGCCAAAAGGGAACGTTGATTTAGATAAACTCGTGGATACCTTGTTGCGCGAGCGGGCGCAAAAAACCGAGAAAACGGGAGCTGGTGCGGCGGCAACGCAAACACCGGCAGAGATGTTTGCGGCCGCTATGCGTGCAGAGGGGCTGCTTGACGCCGCCGTCGCCACCGAAGAGGAGCCCACCGAAGCGGGGGATGACATCGTCTTTGTGGAACCGGAGCAAGCGCCATCCATAGAGGAAGTTTTTGAAACCGAAGAACCCGAAGAAGAGGAAATAGAACAGCCGGTCGGGATGCAAGAGATATCTGATGCGGCGTCAGTTTTGGAGGAGGGCGAGCCGCAACCGGTGGCCTCACCTGAGAAAAAGCGCTTTCGCTTGTTTGGCAAAAAACGCAACAAAGCCCAGCTGGAGGAAACACCGGAGGAGGAATGGGCTGATTGGGGTTTGCAACCGATTGGACATTATCACGTTGCAGAGGATGCTGACTTAACAACCCCGGAGGAGGAGCCGATCCCTTTGACAGATCAGCCCGACGCCCCATCCAAACCGGAGCAGGTAGAAGCCGAGGCATTGGTGGAAATAGAGACAGAGACAGAAGTGGAGACGGAAGCACAGACGCAGACGGAAGAACCGGTTTTGGCGGAAGAGCAACCGGCTGCGCCGCCCGCGGAAGACGATCGGATTTTCGAAGAGCCGGCGACACAGGTGGATGTGTCGGTGCCCGAAGAGGTGGCTATCGCGTCGGTGACGGAGGTTGATGAATTCCCGGCCGTGCAAGCGGTGGAGGAGACCATTGTGTTGCCGGTGGTGACGCCCACCGCCGTGGAGCAAGAGACGCGTGTTATCCCCATACCGAGCGTAGAGCCATCGGTGCCGCCGATCGCACCGGTGGTGGCAGAAAGCGCGGTATCCGAACAGTTGCCGAACCAATTGTCTTTGGAAGAATACTTGCGTGTAGAGGACATCGAACAGGCAGACGATTTCTCCGATGAACAGCCGGAGGAACGCTTGCAGCGTGTCCGTCAGGAAAAAATTCGCGATTTCACGTTCAGTGGCGAAGAAGAAGAGGAAAACGAACCGGAGGAAGAAGTTCCGGAAGAAGCGGATGAAGAACCGATTATTGAGGATTTCACTGGCTATGAGGACACCAAAGCGGTGTCGTTGGAATTGCGTTATCGGTGTCGCACGGCACTTCTGGGGGCGCTCTTCACCGGTCTTTTGGAACTGTTGTTATTGCTTTTGACGGTTTCGACGGCGTTGTTGGGACAGTCCCCGATTACGGATATAGGCTTTTTGACGGTGGAATTGTTTGGCCTCGGTTTGATGGCGGTGCTGAATTATCCGCATGTCGGTCGTGGTTTGTCGGGATTGTTCTCCCTGCGTGCCAATGGAGATACAGGCCCGGCGCTGGCGGTTTTGTTTGCTTTGGGCGAGGTGGCGTTGCATTTCCTGAACATGTCGAAAGGGTTGCCTTTCTGGGCACCGGTTGCGGGTTTGCTCATGCTTTTGCAGACTATTTGTCATTATGTTCAGTCGGTGCGTATTCGGCAGAATTTCACCTTTATCTCGTATCCCGGCACGAAATACACGGCTTGCCTTATAGAGGATGAAAAGGCCCTGCACGAGATTGGACGCCGTGCGGTGGTTGATGGGGATGCGGACGTGGCGTATTTCCGTCCTTCCGGTTTCCTTTCCTCGTATTTAACGCATGCCGCCGAGGAGGACCGAGGCGACGATTGGATGCGTTGGTTGGCACCGTTGTCTTTGGCGGCGTCGCTGTTGCTTTCCTTGGTGTTGCTTTTGACCGGTCACTTGACGGATTTGTGGAGTTTCACAAGTTGCCTGGTGGGTATGCTGTGCATATCCATGCCGGCTGCCTCTTTGGCTGTGCAACTTTGTTTGAATCAATGCAGCCATACGCTGCTGTCTCGCGGCGGTTTTTTGGTTGGTTGGAAGGCTGTGCGTCAATTCGGTAATCCGGACGCTTTGGTGGTCGATGTTGCGGATTTGTTCCCGGATGAGAGCATGCTGCTACACGGCATCAAAACGTTTGGCGGCGCACACATTGACGATGCTATTTTGGACGCAGCTTCCTTGGCTGTGCGTGCGGAGGGGCCGTTATCCATGATTTTCCGCCGCATCATCGAAAACAAAGAAGAATTACTGCGTGAGGTAGATAACCTCGTTTATGAACAGGGTATGGGCTTGTCCGGTTGGGTAGACGACCGTCGTGTATTGGTTGGTAACCGCTTGTTGTTACAGCATCATGGTGTGGACGTGCCTTCCTTGGATTACGAGGCGCGCTATGCCAAGGATGGACGGCGTTTGGTTTATTTATCCACCGCCGGAGAATTATCAGCTATGTTTGTCGTGACCTATGCGGCGGACGATACCATTAAATCGGTTTTGCAAGACCTGTGTCGCGCTAAGGTGACCTTGCTGGTGCGTTCTTGTGATCCGAACATTACCGCCGAAGATTTGTGTCGCGATTTCGAGTTGGATGATTATTATGTAGACATACTTCCCACGGCCGCCGGGCGTTTGTACATGCAACTGGTTACCGACGAAGCTGAGTCTGCACCGGCTGTGATGGCGTCTAACGGACATATTTTAGGCACCGCATTGGCGTTGTCGGTTTGTCGTAGTCTGAAAATCAAGAGTTGGATTGCTTTGTTAGCACAAACCATCTTTGCTTTGTTGGGATTGGGATTGTGTGTGGCTTGGATTTTACAAGGCTCGTTCACCTTCTTCCTGACGGTGCTGGGGTATATCCTGTGCGCATCTGTGACGTCCTGGATATTGCCACTTTTCCGGCGCATATAGAGTGACTAATAAAAAGAAAACCCCCGGACACACCTAGCGTGTCCGGGGATTTTGTGTTATCAGCGAACCAGAACTTCTTTTCCGTTTAGGTAGTTTTGCAGTTGTTCAGTAAAATGGGTGATAAAGCTGGTTTTGGTGGTAAAGAGTTCACCTTCGGAGGTTTTCACAATGCATTGGCTACCGGTATACGGGAAAAACGTGGTGGACATGTAAACAGAACCATCCGCGTTGTACATGGTGATGGACAAATCTGGCTCGGTGTTCGGCAATGTGTTCACTGTATCGTACCGCTCGAGCCCCATCATTAATTGATACAATGTACGGAATTGCGGTGTGTCGGTGGTTTGGCCGTTAAGTGAGACGGTCAGTTTTTTGTCGCTGTCCGTCTCATCAGGATGATGGCTCAACGCAAACGGATATTCCTTGCCGCCACTTTTGACGGTGATGCGGCTCAGCGCGGTGATATCCTTCAAAAACAGCAGTTGGCTGACCGTGTTTTCATAGCTGCGTTCGACTATGCACGCGAGGGAGGAGTTAGCCACCAAGAATATGGCGTCGACACCATCCACCATGACCAAATAATGGTTATCTTTTGTCAAACTGCCGATGCGTACGGTGTTTTTGGTCAGTCCGTAATAAATCAGCGTAACATTGCTTTCGCTTGATTGGGATGTGTTGGCAGAGGAGTTTTCGTCTTTCGGGGAAGATTCGACCGCCAAGGTCATTTGCGCCACGGTGTGCGGATTGTCAAACCCGAACTCTTTTAATTGCTGTTTGGTGGGGTGCAACACGACTGCTTCGCTTGCAACAAGGGAATTAAAAGAGGAGAGGCTTTGTGAAACGTCTTCGCGTACGCCGCGTAGATACGGTTCTATAATCAGGTGAGAAAAATACAGGAATTCGCCCTTATCCTCAGAGGAAGTGCGCCGTAATTTCAGCGTTTTGCTGTGTGCCGCGCCGGTGATGGTGACTTCTTTCAGTACGGCGACGCCATCCTTGTCATCCGTTTTTATCGTTGGTGCGGCTATGAGGGTGGTTTCCACGAACTGGCCCGCCGTCATTAGGAAGGACTCTACAGCGCTTTGGGAGCAGACGTACACTTCGCCGCTGTCTTGCAAGCGAACGTAATACCCGTCTTCGGTGGGAGTAGGATTGCCTACGTGCAACGTCGCGCTTGTGTTGTCGTGATAGGTGAAGGTGGCACTCGCTTTCGGCTTGTCCAGCCCGTAATCGCTGAGTTTGCCTACACTTTGCACCTTATCCATAGCGGTAATAAGCGAGCCACAATCCGTCAAAGCGATTGTTTTTTCTGCTTCCAAGTCCAAATCCTCATAGCCATCCAGTTTGTAGACGTCTTCGTCGTCGTGGTAGGAGACGGTAAAGGAACCGCTCTCGTTGGTAATGGCCGCTTTGGATACCGCCACGGTATCCTTTTTGTCGGTGGTCTTGTCTAATAAGGTGTAGGTCAAGGTGTCTCTGCCGGTGGAACCGGCGCTGCTGCCGGCGTTTTGTTCCGGCAAAAGCGGTATGAGCAACAGCACGGCGACCAAAGCCACCACGGTACCTGCGGCGATCAAGAGGGTGCGTAGCCGGGGGTTGAGCCGCCGTTTTTTGCCGGGCTTATCTTCCGGTCGTACCGGCTGATCAAAGGCCGCAAAACGGTCTTCGACAGTCGGCTCGTTGACCGATTCATCAGCCGCCTTGTCTGACGACCGCTTGATATCATCGAGACTCATAAGGTTCTCCTCCTGAGGAATACAATCAAGGCAATGACTAAGGTTAGCACAGGCAGACCGATAGTGAACAAGCCGAGACCTAACCACAATGCCGTGCCTTCCGAGAAGTTTACTGTGTCGGTAGTCAAGGTTTTGTTGGAGATGTTGATGGCGGATTCGGTATCCGTGACAGAGTTGATGAGCTCCAACAACAGGTCTTCGTTATAGAAACTGCCGGTTTTGACGGTGGAATCGTATGCCATAGCGGCGCATCCGGATACGGTGACGGTTCCGCTCACCTCGGTGGAGGTGTTGTTGTTGTAGGCATCAATCACGCAAGTGAGCATAGAGGTGAGGGGATAGGCGCTGTCCTCGGCGGCGTACATACGCTCTGCTGCGGCGTTTTGATAATCCTGTAACGAAATCAGTTTAGCGGATTTGGGGTGATTGGTTAAATGCACCGGATACATTGTTTGGATGGCGTCTTCATCGGCTTGGGTTAGGGTTGTAGTCAACCGACGGGCCAGCGGCGTGAGCACCTTTCCTTCGCTTTGAGAATCGGAGATTAGTTCGGAAGAGGGAACGTCTGCCATGGTGTATACCGGGTTATAGTTTTGCATGCGGTTGAGGTCGGTTTCCGTCAACAATTCATTGGTGACTTGGATTTGATATTCGACATTTAGGAATTCAAACAAATTCGGACAGTCGGCGGTTGGATTGAGGAATACCAGCAGATGACGCCCGTAATTACCGTTGTTATACATCCAGTTTTGCACTTTTTTGATGTCCGCTTTGGTATAATCCTTGGCGGGCGCTGCAATGAGGGCTACTTCCGCTTTTTCGTTGAACTGCGCCGAGCCGGAAATAGAAATTTCTTCAAAAGTATAGCCGTTGATCTCATACAATTCTTTCAAGCCCGCGATGGTGTAAGTATCTTCTTCGTGTCCGGCCAGCACCTGGACAATGCGTTCTTCGCCGGATGTGAGAGAATAGATGGTGGAGGCTAGCACTTTTTCCACGCGGGATTCAAATTTGTATACGCCTGTGGAAGAATATTCGGAGGTATCCATCGAGTACAAATCCGTGACCGCGCAGGTTTTGTGGCGATTGCCGTAGATGAACAGCAGGTCGCCCGCTTCCACCTCATACTCGTTATAGGCTGCGAATTTGCCCGGTTCTTGATTCGGGTCGATAAAGGTGAAAGAAACCGCGTTTTTGGAATGGCTTTTGTATTGTTTCAAAGCGTTGTAAAATTCTTTTATAGCGGTGTCAAACTCCGGTATACCCTGAGCGGTACCGGAGGTGGGGTTGGAAAATTCCGATTCCGGATAGAAAACGACGATTTCCAACGGCTGTTGAATTTTCTCCGCGATGGCCACGCTTTCTTTGGACAAAGTGAAGGCTTTATTGGAAGAAAGATCGAGCGAAACCGGGAATCGGTCGGCAACAACGCCGACAATGACGTTGAGAAGCACAACCGCGGCGATCACCACCACGGTGAGCGCAGAGGAGGCGGTGCCGTAACGTATGCGGCGTTTATTTTGCATGCGTTTTTGTTTATCCACAGGGGAGGCTGATTTTTTTTTGAATAGTTGCATGATGTTGCCTCCTTTCTTAATTCCATCTTTTGCTGTCCAGCACCCGCACGGTCAGGAAAACGAACAGTGCTTGCGCTGTCAGGAAAAAGACGACGTTATCGTATTGGATCAGCCCGGATGTAAAATCTCCGTAGCGACTGCTGATGGATAAAAACTCCACTATCGCCGTAACAAAAGAAAACGAAGCAAACAAGGTGGAGAGGATATCGATGCTCATGAGCAGCACCGACACGGCTAAGGTGCCTATGGCGGCGATAATCTGGCTCTCGGTCAGAGAGGATATCAACACGCCGATGGAAAGGATCAATCCGCCCACCAACAGCAATCCAATGTAGTTGCCGATGATGACCAGCCAATCGGGTGTGGCTTGGGTTGCGATAATGACGGCATACAGAAGGGTGATGGACACGCCGATGGCAAACAGGGCTAAGGCCGCGAGAAACTTGCCAACCACGATGCCGGTGAGACTGACAGGGGCAGTCAACAGAGCTTGGTCGGTTTTTTGCCGCTTTTCCTCGCTGAACAAGCGCATGGTGAGAAACGGAGCCGCCAACAAGGTTAATGTGAAGAGACCGCTGTAAACGGCGGTGAGGTCCGCCGTGCCGCTGTATAAGTTATACAGATAGAAAAAATATCCGGAAACAGAAAACAATACCGCCAACACACCATACCCGACCGGGTTTGTGAAGAAGGCGCGAAACTCTCGTCTAAATACAGCACTCATTGATGCATCCCTCCATTTTTGCGCACCGTCAGATTGATGAAGATATCTTCCAGCGACATAGCCGACGGTTTAGAATACAGTAACGGCCACTTTTTTTGTGCCAAACGTTCGAAAAGGTCCCGTCGTATGTCGACTCCCTCGGCGACTTCAATGGCGAGGTCGGTGGCACCGTTTTCATTGCTGTCCAGAACGGCAACCTTTTCCACGCCGGGAACGCCTGCAATCAGGGAAGAAACCTCTTTCGCCGGGGCGTCGATACGCACCTCTAAACGCCGTTCTTTGGAGAACTTGGCGGAGAGATTTTCGGCGGTATCATCTGCGACGATTTCACCTTGATTAAGTATAACGATGCGGTCGCACACCGCTTCGATTTCGCTCAAAATATGTGAGGAAAGGATGACGGTGTGGTGTTTCCCCAGGCTTTTGATTAGCGAGCGGATTTCGATGATTTGATTCGGGTCGAGACCGACGGTGGGCTCGTCCAGGATTAAAACCGGTGGGTTGCCGATAAGCGCCTGCGCCATGCCCACGCGCTGTTTATATCCCTTAGAGAGGTTTTTGATGAGCCGACCATACACGTCCTCGATTTTCATCACGCGACAAATTTCGGTGATGTGCTTTGCGCGCGGCAGAGCACACTTTTTGAGGTCGTATATAAAATCCAAATATTCCCGCACCGTCATGTCGGGGTAGAGGGGTGGCATTTCCGGCAGATACCCGATGTTTGCTTTCGCCTCATTGGGTTCTTCGAGAATATCATGGCCGTTGATACGCACGGTGCCATCGGTGGCAGAGAGATACCCGGTGAGAATGTTCATGGTGGTGGATTTACCCGCACCGTTGGGTCCAAGGAATCCGAGGATTTCTCCTTCCTCCGCTTGGAAACTGATGTTGTTGACGGCGCAATGACTGCCGTATCGTTTGACAAGGTTTTTTACTTCAATCATAAACTTATGTGCCTCCTGTTGCCGGAATTTCGACGATAAGTACCTATTTTATTATAAAGGGGACTGCTAACAAAAGTGTAAACAGACTGTGAAAGATGGATAAAAGGTGCTTTTTTGCATTTTAGAAACCTTCTTATTAGTATAGCATAAACAAGAGCGTTTTTCAACCACGATATCCGGTCAAATTAATAGAAAAAATATGAAATTGACGCTTGACATCGGCGCGGGGTTATGGTATGATAAACCACGCTGTCACACAGCAAGATGCGCGGGTGTAGTTCAGTGGTAGAACCCCAGCCTTCCAAGCTGGTTGTGTGGGTTCGATTCCCATCACCCGCTCCAACGTCCTTTCCGGACACACATAAGCGCTTGTAGCTCAGCTGGATAGAGCATCTGCCTTCTAAGCAGAGGGCCAGGGGTTCGAGTCCCTTCAAGCGCGCCAATATGGTGGGTGTAGCGTAGTTGGCCTAACGCGTCAGTTTGTGGCACTGAAGATCGTGGGTTCGAATCCCATCTCCCACCCCAGAAAATGGAAATGGCACCGCATGAGCGGTGCCGTTTTCGTTTTGTGAGTTGAGTGTGTTTTTTACAGCGTAAACATTTGTTTTTTCTCTTGACTTTTTCTTCCATGACTGCTATAATAACACAGTTCATGAATGTGTACCTCCTTGCTCCATCTGAGGGATGGGGCCATTAGACCATAAGGAGGTGCAATCTATGCCCACAGTAAAAGCGTCCTATGAGGCTGTTTTCGTGTACTCTCTGAAAGCCGGGGAGGAAGCGGTGGAAGCCATCAAGGAAAAATTCCGTGCTCTGATCGAGCAAAATGCCGAAATCGGTGAAGTTGACGAGTGGGGCAAGCGCAAGCTGGCTTATCTCATCAACGACGAAGCGGAAGGCTATTATGTGCTGTACAACTTTGTCAGCGGCCCGGCCTTCCCGGCGGAATTGGAGCGTGTCAGCGGTATCACCGATGGCGTTCTGCGTTCCATGGTTATCCGTAAAGAGGAAGCATAAGGAGGGAAAAACACATGAATTCCATCTGCTTGATGGGGCGTCTTACAGCCGATATTGAGTTGAAGACCACCCAAAGCGGCGTGGCCGTTGCCAGTTTCAGCGTAGCGGTAGATCGTGCGTATCGCTCTAAGGATCAAGAGCGGCAGACTGATTTCATCAACTGCGTAGCTTGGCGTCAGACCGCCGAGTTCATCTCCCGCTACTTCCACAAGGGACAGCGCATTGCCCTGAACGGCTCGTTGCAGTCCCGCAGTTACACAGCCAACGACGGTAGCAAACGCACCGTATACGAGGTTGTGGTAGACAATGCTTATTTCTGCGAGTCCAAAGGCGGGCAAGCCGGCGGAGCTCCCAACTATGATTCCCAGATTCCGGCCGTAACAGAGGCGAAACCCGCCTTTTCTACGGCAAACGCCGGTGATTTTGAGGAAATCCTCAGCGATGAAGAATTGCCGTTCTGAAATCGGGGAACTGTTGATTATTGAGTAAAGGAGGCCTTTTTCATGGCTGAAAGAGCTGAAAGACCTGAGCGTCCCATGCGCTCCGGCCGCAGAGGGCATCGTAAAGTGTGCCAATTCTGCGTGGATAAAGTCGATTACATCGATTATAAGGATGTTGCTCGCTTGCGCCGTTTCATGTCCGAGCGTGCGAAGATCCTGCCTCGGCGTGTGACCGGCACCTGTGCCCGTCACCAGAGAGCGCTGACCACCGCGATTAAGCGTGCCCGTCAGATTGCTTTGGTGCCGTTTGTTTCGGATTAATCAAAAAAGCCGCCCATTCGTTTGAATGGGCGGCTTTTTTTCGCTTATAGACGCAACAGCTTCTTTGTACAATCGGCACCGCAAGGGGGTGGTGTCGGTAGGGCAAGAGCGTGCAGGTCGGTGGCACGCTGTTCCAATGCGAACAATGCTTGGCAAGCAGGGGAAAGGGGTTTCAACTGGCTGCTTTTAGTGAACAGCGGTAATGTCGGGTTGGCGGCGGCGAGGATTTCCTCGCCTTTTTTGTTCATTCCTAAAACGCGTATATACGGCGGTGTTTGAGCCAAATTGTCTTTTGTAAAGCCTAGCAAAGCTGCCCACAGTATGCGTCGCAACCGCGCTTGCGGATACCGACGAGTGGAGATGGAATCCCATAATTCCTGTGCGTTTGCGGAGCTTCTGACCGCCCGGTAAAGGCGGTTTTCCAGTCCCTCGGAAAGGTAGGGTAGATTACCGAATTCCTGTTCGCTCATGGTGCGTAAGCGAGCGAGCAGAGCGGTTTCGAGCGCCGTTTCGTTGGCGGGCGTCTCGTGTTTGTCAAGCGCCCGTTTTAACACGTCCACTGCGGCCTGCGGCATATACTTTTGCACCTCGTTTACTTGATGGGCTCGAATCCATTTGCGCAGTTGCCCGGCGGTGGCGTAGCCATCCTTCGGGGCGGCGTCATTGTGCCCGCTCCCTTTCCGTTTGAGGGTGTAGAAAGAGAGGTTGCTTTTCAGCTCGTTTGCCGCTTGCATGTAGGCAACACCGAGCGTATTATTAGGAGTGGCCAGATGCGCAGCGACCTCCTCGCCTAGATGTTCGGCCGCGGCCGCCTGCCGTGCGGCGGCATAGGGGATGCCGGTGTCCATATATCGGCGCAGCGCTTCTCCAAAGGCAGGGGTTTCTTGTAAGGCGGCGAGTTTCTGCAAGTCATGTATGTTGCCGCATTCGCTGCCAAAAGAGAGCACGTCCACACAACCGAGCGCTTCTAGCAAGGCGACACCGCCGGTGGCAAAGCGTTCTGCCGGTGCCATAGCCCACGGCAACGGCAGTTCTACAACCAAGTCTACGCCGCAACGAAGCGCCATTTCGGCACGATGAAATTTTGTCATAAGCGCCGGCTCACCGCGTTGGGTGAACGAGCCGCTGAGCACCGCAACCATGTGGGTGGCGTTACCGCCTTCAGGGTGGCGTGTGGCAGCAATATGGGCGGCGTGACCGGCATGAAATGGGTCATATTCGGCTATAATACCAGCAATACGCAAAAAAACCATCCTTCCTGACAAGTTAATGGTTGAAATTTATATACAAATCCGTTATTATATATTACGATAAATCTTCAATAAAATCAATGAGGAGTCGAGAAAAATGAAAATTTTGGTTATTAACGCCGGTAGTTCGTCCCTGAAATATCAACTCATAGACATGGACGGGGAGAAAGTGCTCGCCAAAGGTGTGTGCGAGCGTATCGGCGCGGCGGACGGCATCTTCACGCACAAAGCGTTTGGAAAAGCGTGGAAGAGCGAGGTGTCTATGCCGGACCATACGGCGGCTTTTACGCAGGTAAAAAAAGCCTTGACCGAAGGTGAGGGCAAGGTGATAGAGGACCTGTCCGAGGTGAATGCAATTGGCCATCGCGTGGTGCAAGGCGGTGCGAAATACGACCGCTCGGTGGTTATCACCGAAGAGGTGTTGCAGGATATTGATGCTATGAAAGCGTTGGCGCCGTTGCACAACCCGCCGGCTTTGCAAGGCATTGCCGCGGCGACCGCTACGTTTGGTGTGGACATCACGCAGGCGGCGGTGTTTGATACGGCGTTCCATCAGACCATGGAGCCGCAGGCATATATGTTTGCGTTGCCGTATGAGTATTATGAGAAGTATGGTGTGCGCCGATATGGCTTTCACGGCACCTCTCACCGGTATGTGAGTGCACGGTGCATGGAATTGTTGCAAAACAAACCCGATGCCCGTATCATTACCTGCCATTTGGGCAGTGGCTCCTCGATTGCCGCTATCAAAGGCGGCAAGGTGGTGGACACCACCATGGGCATGACGCCTTTGGATGGCTTTATGATGGGCACGCGTTCGGGTGGGTTTGACCCGTCGGTGGTCACCTTCTTGATGGAAAAAGAGGGACTCACCCCCAAGCAGATGGATGATGTTATGAACAAAAAATCCGGCACGCTGGGTATTTCCGGTGTGTCCAATGACGATCGCGATATCCAAGCGGCGATAGAACGCGGCGATGCACGTGCAAAATTGGCTTGGGATATGCGCACCTATCAGGTGCTCAAAATTATCGGCGGCTACATTGCGGCGCTGGGCGGTTTGGACGCGTTGGTGTTCACCGCCGGCGTGGGCGAGAATCAGCCCGCTCTGCGTGCCGAACTGATAGAAGGACTTTCCTATATGGGCATGAAATGTGACCATGAGGCGAATGCGGTGCGCGGTGAGGAGCGGCTGATCACCACAGCCGACTCGGCGATTCCCGCGTGGATTATTCCGACGGACGAAGAAATGGTGATTGCACGGGATACCGCTGCTTTGGTATGAGAATATGAAAAAGCCCGCAACTTGTGTTGCGGGCTTTTTGCTTTCTCAGTCGGCTTTGGCGCGGGGGTTGAACAAGAGAGAAATGCACCAGATGCCGGCCAATGCCACCACCGTATAAATAATACGGGCAAACAACGAGCCGGAACCGCCGCAAATCCAGGCTACCAAGTCAAACTGAAACAGACCAATACTGCCCCAGTTGAGAGCGCCGATGATAGTTAAAATAAGAGCGATTTTGTTCATGGTATGACTCCTTTCTTTCTGGTGTCTAGAAACAGTATGCACCGATGAATCGCAAAATATACACACAGGAACTTGTCCTTTACTTTTAAGCAAAATCGTGGTATACTTGTAAAAGTTTTTGAGTAAAAAGGGAGGATTTTGTATGCGGGCAGTTATTACGGTGGTTGGTAAAGATGCCGTTGGTATTTTGGCTAAGGTTTCGGGTTGTTGCAGCGACCATCATATAAACGTCATTGAAGTGACGCAATCCATATTGCAGGAAATGTTTGCTATGATTATGATGGTGGATATTGCGAACAGCGATATTCCGTTCACGCGATTGGTGGATGAAATGACGGAACTGGGCAAACAAAATCATTTGGTTATTCATTGTATGCATGAGGAAATTTTCAGCGCGATGCATACCATTTAAGGAGACAGGTTATGTTAAACGGTAAGGACATATTAGAAACCATCACCATGATCCAGGACGAAAACCTGGACGTGCGTACGATAACGATGGGCATCTCTTTGTTGGATTGTTGTGACAGCGATGTGGATTCCATGTGTCGTAAGGTGTATGATAAAATTACCCGTTGTGCCAAGAATTTGGTACGCACAGGCGAAGAGATTGAGAAAGAACTCGGCATTCCGATTGTCAACAAACGCATTTCCATTACGCCGGCGGCGATGGTGCTTGCGGCGTGCGAAAAGCGCGACGCGGTCAAATTAGCGCGCACGTTGGAGCGGGCGGCTTTGGCTTGCGGGGTGAACTTTCTGGGCGGTTTTTCCGCCTTGGTGCACAAGGGCTTTTCCGCCGGCGACCGCGAACTCATAGAGTCTATCCCGGAGGCGTTGGCGGTGACCGACCACATCTGTGCTTCGGTCAACGTCGGCTCGACCAAGGCCGGCATTAACATGGATGCCGTTGCGTTGATGGGACGCATTGTGCGTCAATCCGCCGAGTTGACGGCTGACCGTGGATGCATTGGACCGGCTAAACTCGTAGTTTTGTGTAATGCGCCGGAAGATAATCCGTTTATGGCGGGCGCCTTCCACGGCGTTGGCGAGCCGGATTGCGTGATTAACGTGGGCGTTTCCGGCCCCGGTGTGGTACGTGCCGCGTTGGCAAAAGCCGGCCCGGAGCCCGATTTGGGCTATATTGCGGAACTTATCAAAAAGACCGCTTTCAAGATTACGCGTACCGGCCAGTTGGTGGCGCAGGAAGCATCCAAACGGCTGGGCGTGCCGTTCGGCATTGTGGATTTGTCGTTGGCACCGACACCGGCGATAGGCGATTCGGTAGCCCATATTTTGGAAGAAATCGGGTTATCCCAGTGTGGTGGCCATGGCACGACAGCGGCGTTGGCGATGCTTAACGACGCGGTGAAAAAGGGCGGCGTGATGGCATCCTCCCATGTCGGCGGCCTGTCCGGTGCGTTTATCCCGGTTACGGAAGATGCCGGCATGATTGCGGCCGCGCGTAGTGGTTGCCTGCGTATAGAAAAATTAGAAGCAATGACGTCCGTCTGCTCGGTGGGGTTGGATATGATAAACATTCCCGGCGACACGCCGGCAGAGGTGATTTCCGCTATCATTGCCGACGAAGCGGCAATCGGCATGGTCAATTCCAAAACCACCGCCGTGCGCGTGATACCGGCTATCGGCAAACAGGTGGGGGACGAGCTGAACTTTGGCGGATTATTGGGCGAGGGTCCGGTCATGCCGCTGAACACCGCCTCTCCTGCGGTGTTTATTCAGCGCGGCGGCCGTATTCCGGCCCCTATGCAGAGTCTAAAAAACTAAAATATAATGAAAAAAGAGGACGAACCATCCGGTTCGTCCTCTTTTGCTTGTATAGTTAAACACCTTTACAGGTCTATTAGCTATAATTCACGGCGATAACCGCGCGGCAGAAAGGTCCCAACCTTCCCATGGCGGTTGTGCCATATCGGGCAGACACTCGATTTGCAAGGTTTCGTTGGTGATGGGGTGCCGCAGAGAAAGACGACAACTCCACAACGCCAAAGGGACCCCCCGGCAACCACCGTAGCGGGAGTCGCCTACGAGGGGCATTTTTCGAGAGGCAAATTGCACGCGAATTTGGTGGGTGCGACCGGTGTGCAAGCGCACCAACATAAGACTTTGTATGCCTTGTTCGGTTTCGCGGGATTGCAACACGGTATAGGTGAGTTTTGCATCGCGCACACCTTTGCGCTTTCGTGTCACCACATAGGATTTGTTGCGACGCACGTCGTGGTATAACCAGTCTTCAAAAGTGCCTGTGTCCGTCTGCGGGCGACCGCTGACAATAGCCAGATATTCTTTGACAAAAACGGTATGGTCCTGTACTTGCTTGGATAGATTGGCGGCCGCCGATGCGGTGCGTGCATACACCATGACACCGCCGGTGGCCTTGTCCAGGCGATGCACCGGCTTGACCGGTTTTCCCATGGTTTCCAACCGAGCCGGTAGGCTGTCACCGCCGGCGGCATCGGTTTGGGATGTGAGACCGACGGATTTTTGCACCATTAGAATGGCATCATCTTCGTAGAGTATAGTTGGCATAGGGGAATGCTCCTTTTCAAAACAGCCTGCGGTTTTCCGCAGGCTGTTTTTTTGGTGTTATTTTCTGTCCATAGCGGCCAGCAAAGCGCGATGCGCCATATACACGTCAATCTTAGAGACAAGTTCAAACGGAGCATGCATGCTCAGCACCGGTACACCGAGGTCAACGGTGTCGACGTTGAGGTTGGCGATATACATGGCCACCGTGCCACCGCCGCCGGCATCCACTTTGCCCAGTTCGCCGGTTTGCCACAGCACGTCGTTATCATCCAGAATTTTGCGTATCATGCCCATATATTCTGCCGAGGCATCGCTGGTGCCGGATTTGCCACGGGCACCGGTATATTTGGTGATGCACACGCCGTAATTCACTTGGGCGGCGTTAGTGCGCACCATGACGTCCGGATAAATGGGGTCGAGCGCCGCATTGACGTCCGCAGACAAGCAGATGGAGCGGGAAAGCACGTGGCGGCCCTCTGCGCCCCATACGGTGGCGAGGTCGTCTATGAAATACCGCAGGAAAGCGGATTGCATGCCGGTGTTGCCCTCGGAGCCGATTTCTTCTTTATCCGCAAGGATAGCGATAGCGGTGTAAGCGGGGGTGGTGCACTCCAACAAAGCAGTAACTGCCGGATAAGCGCACACGCGGTCGTCGTGTCCGTAGGCGCCGATGAGACTGCGATCTAGACCGACGTCTTTGGCTTTGAAAGCGGGGACAATTTCCAATTCTGCGGACAGAAAATCGCTTTCGGTGATATCGTATTTCTCATACAACAGATGCAGAATATTGAGTTTCACGAGGTCGCTTCCCTCGTCGTCGCGGAAAGGGCGAGAGCCGATGAGCACGTTCAAATCTTCGCCACGCACAATCTCGCCGGCGGGACGTTTCATCTGCTCGTTACCGAGGTGCGGAAGCAGGTCGGTGACGCAAAACACGGGGTCAGATTCCTGTTCGCCGATGTTGACGTTGACCGAGGTGCCGTCACGGCGTATCACCGTGCCGTGAAGAGCTAGCGGGATGGCGGTCCATTGGTATTTTTTGATGCCGCCGTAATAGTGGGTATCAAAATAGGCCAGTTCGCTGTCTTCATAGAGCGGGACGGGTTTCAGGTCCAAGCGCGGGGAATCGATATGCGCAGCGGCGAGAGTCACGCCGTCGGTTATCGGTCGTGTGCCGATAACGGCCAGAATGAGAGATTTACCACGGTTGTTATAGTAAATTTTGTCGCCCGGTTGGAGATTTTTCTGTCCGTTAAAGGGGACAAATCCGGCTTTCTCTGCCATGGCGATGGTTTCGCAAACCGCTTCGCGTTCGGTTTTGGCCACGTCCAAGAAATGCTTATATCCGTCGCAATAGTTGTCGGCAGCAGTGATGGTTTCAGCGGATAGCGATTTGCCGCCGTTTTTGGGCTTGTAGCCGAGCTTTTCCCGTAATTGTTCTGCGGGGCTTTTGATTTTTTCGTCTGCCATAAAAATAACCACCTTTTCTTATGTTTTTTGTAGCATGGTTTTATGCGATATGGTATATGCGTTGATATCGCTTTTGCGCGGTTAAAACCCGTTGTATATACTGTTCGGTTTCCGGATAAGGGATGGTGTGCAGATGCACGCCATCGGCGGAATACAGCGGGTTTTTAAGCCAATCTTCCGCGCGCCCTTGCCCCGCATTGTATGCGGCGAGCGCGGTGTCTGTTTCTTTGAATTGTTCCCGAAAAAGGGAGAGAACATACACACCTGTGCGGATGTTTATGGAGGGCTGGAATATGTCCTGTGCGGAATATTTGCTACCTTCTCCTGAGCGGGTAAGCGCCCAACGGAAGGTGTCGTCGGTTAATTGCATGAGTCCTTTGGCGTTTGCCGGCGATACAGCCGCGGAGTCAAAATGACTTTCGGTGTGTATAACCGCATAAATCAAGGATGGCTCTATCTTGTATTCTTCGGCGGCGGCAAGCACGAGATCGGCATGGTGGGTGGGGTAGAGGGCTTTCATGTAATAGCGGTAGGTCGCGGACAAACCGACTATGCCGCCAATCAGGGCCATAAAGAAAACGCAGAAGCATGCGAATTTTTTAAGTGTTTGTGCGTTGTTCATCCTGTCGGCCACCACCCTTTCTCCATGTTTTTCCATAGGGTGACCGCTTGCTGTTTCAATTCCTCTTGTGTGCCGGTGTTGTGCAAAACCGTAACCCCCGGTCGACAATAGAAATCGTCCGTCTGTTGCGCGTGTATGCGGGAAATAGCCTGTTCATAGGACAATCCGTCACGAGCCCGGATGCGTTCGATGCGTTTTTCTTCCGGTGCTATGACCGCCACGATATCGTCGCAAACCGCATCTATGCCCGCCTCAAACAGTAAGGGCGCATCCACTACGATGGCGGAATAGCCCGCCTCGGCGGCGTCGTCCGTTTTTTGTTGCGCCAAGGCAAGGATGGCCGGGTGTGTGATGGCGTTGAGTTGTTTGGTCTTTTCCGGTGAGGAAAAGGCGTGTTCTGCCAATGCAGTCCGGTTGAGGGTGCCGTCCGGGTTTAGGATGGCACAGGAGAAGGTTTTTTGCAACTCTTCCAAACACGGTGAACCAGGCTGTACGATTTCCCGCGCCAAGAGGTCGGTGTCGATGATCGGTATACCCATTTCGCGCCATGCGGCGGCTGCGGTGGATTTGCCGGCACCGGTCGGCCCGGTGAGCCCTACCACGCGAATGGCGTTGACAACGTCAAAGCCGGCGGCGCGGATAAGGCGATTATACACCGCCAGCCCGATCCCCTCGGGGCGCGGACAGGCAGCAAACACGGTGGTGGCTCCCTTTTCGTCTAATTGCCGCAAGGCATCAAACAAATTTTGCGCTTGTTGGATGGGGTTTTGTCGCGAACCGTAGGAAACGGTCGGAACAGACAAAGTCGGTATGTCTTCGTCGAAACACAAGGCCATGACGCCGTGCGCAGCATGGGCTTGCACATAGTGTGCATAGGCGGCAGGGGAGCCTTTTATCAACTGAATACGGGCCTTGGGTGCGTAATGTTTATATTTCATGCCTGGGGAAGCCGCAACAGCGCCTTTTTCGAGAGCGTGTGTGACTGCCGGGTCGATAGCAATCGGGCCGATGATTTCTTCAATCATTTTCGGGGTAATACCGCCCGGGCGCAAAAGGCGGGGCGGTTGCACGGAGAGGTCAAGCACGGTGGATTCGACACCAACCTCGGCACGACCTCCGTCCAGTATGGCGGCGATACGCCCTTGCATATCCTCCATCACGCGTGCGGCGTTGGTAGGACTGGGGGAGCCGGAACGGTTTGCGGAGGGCGCCGCCAAGGGGCGGCCGGTTCGCAAAATCACCGCTTGCGCTACCGGGTCTGCGGGGAAACGTACCGCCACGGTTTGCAGTCCGCCACGCACTTCTTGCGGAATACACGGGGCGGCGGGTAGTATCATGGTGAGAGGCCCCGGCCAATAAGCCTCGGCTAAACGCCGTGCGGTGGTTGGGATGGATTCAACCAGGGGCGCCCAATCTTCTATGGCAGCGATGTGGACGATCAGGGGGTTATCCATAGGTCTGCCTTTGGCGGCGAAGATAGAGGCGACAGCCGTTGGATTGAGAGCATCTGCTGCCAATCCGTATACGGTCTCTGTGGGGACAGCCACCAACTGCCCGGCTTGTAGGAGCCGAGCGGCTTGGTCAATCCCTGCAGGGTCTGGTTTTAACAAACGGGTGTCCATGGGTTCGCCTCAATTCTCGTCATAGTTATTACGCATCTTTTCCGCTTGATCGGCGGTGATAAGGGCTTGTATCAGTTCGTCAATGTCGCCGTTCAATATAGCGTCTATTTTGTATAATGTCAGACCGATACGATGGTCCGTGACACGCCCTTGCGGGAAGTTATAGGTGCGAATGCGTTCGCTGCGGTCACCGGTGCCCACTTGTGAACGGCGGTCGGCGGCGATGGCAGATTGTTGTTCTTGCTGCTTTTGTTCCAACAATCGCGCGCGCAGCACGCGCATAGCTTTATCTTTGTTTTTGAATTGGCTACGCTCATCCTGACATTCCACCACCATACCGGTGGGCAGGTGGGTGATGCGGATGGCGGACTCGGTTTTGTTGATATGCTGGCCGCCGGCGCCACTGGAACGAAACGTGTCAATTTGCAGGTCGCCGGGGTCGATGTCGATTTCTACATCTTCCGCTTCCGGCAACACAGCGACGGTGGCGGTGGAGGTGTGTATACGGCCACCGGTTTCGGTTTCCGGCACGCGTTGTACGCGATGCACACCGCTTTCGAATTTGAAGCGGCTGTACGCACCATGGCCCGAAATGAGGAAACTGATTTCTTTATAGCCGCCTAATTCGGTGGCGTTTTCGCTGATGGGTTCGGTGCGGAATCCTTGTTTATCCGCGTACATGGAATACATGCGATAAAGCGAGCCTGCAAACAGCGCGGATTCTTCACCGCCGGCACCGGCCCGAATTTCTACGATAACGTCGCGGCTATCGTTCGGGTCTTTGGGGAGCAGAAGAATGTGCAGTTGTTGCCGCAGATGCTCGGTTTGTTCCTTTGCGTCATTGAGCTCCTGTTGCGCCATGTCGTGCAATTCACGGTCTGCACCGGCTTCTGCCAGCAGCTCTTTGGCGTCCTCCATGCGTTGTTGTTGCAATAAAAACGCTGCATACGCTTCCGCAATGGGTTGCAAGGTGGCGCTCTCTTTCATAAGAGCGCTGTACTGCTCCGGTTGGGAAACAATTGTCGGGTCATATAATTGTTGGCTGATTTCTTCGTATCGTTTGCTAATTTCTTGCAGTTTATGTAGCATACACAGCCGCCTTTCCGTTGATGAGTTGCCGTGTGCTTGTGCCTATTCTTCTCGCAACACTTTACGAATGTTCTTTTCTGCCTTTAAGCGTGGGAGCATGATTTCATGATTACACCCCAGACAGCGCAGACGGAAATCCATGCCGATACGTAACACCTCAAATTGATGAGCGCCACAGGGGTGCTGTTTTTTCATTTCCAAAATATCCCCTAATCGAATATCCATTTACTATGCCTCCTGCCGATGTGAGGGTAAATAAACAATCTCCTTATATTCTAACATATTTTATGCGTTCATGCAATCATTCTATTAGAAAAAAATTGCAGTATATTTTCTGTTTTGGGCGAAAACATAAAGGTGTGAAGAGAATCCATTTTCTTTTCAACATTGACACATAGGAGGGCATGAAAGATGGAACAAAATTTTAATAACCAGAGCAACCAGAACAAGAAACAGCAGAACGAGCAGAACAAAAAGAAAAACAACGAGCAGAACAAAAAGCAGAACAGCGAACAGAACAAGAAACAAAACGATTTGTTCTAATTGGTTCCGTATGGCAAGACAAACGCCTGTCCGTGTGGACAGGCGTTTGTCTTGCATAGTGTGTTCATGTTTCGGTGCTATCTGTAAGAGTGGGGAGAAGGTTACTCAGTTTGTTGTGCAGAGTGGATAACGTATCCGCGGAAAGGTTGCCGGCCACAGAAACGACCACATCCCCTTGCACGATGGAATACGGGAACTGGAAGTTTCCGTATTCTTTTGGATTGGTGACGTTGACAGGTACACTTTTGGCTTTACATTCGGTAGCGATGGCAATGTTCAGAGCCGGGTCGTCGGTGGCCGCCACACAGAGTTGCGCGTTGCTGCAATCTCCTCGAAAATACTTTCTGGGAATGTGACGAATTTTTCCTTGCTCGCTGAGGGCTTTTAATTCTTCACATATATCGGGAGAGATGACTGTTATTTGCGCCTGAAACAAAAGCAATTCGCGCACGCAACGGCTTGCCGCTTGGTTACCGCCGAACACGGTGCAGTTGTTGCCGGTCAGGTCGATGTATAAAGGGAAACCAATCGCCATCCAACAAGCCCTCCTTTCTGTCAAGTAAATATACTTTTCACCTATTTCTTTTATAATAACATAGTATTTTGCTACCTACAATACAGAAAATATGACAAAATATTCCCTTGGTTATTGACAAAGTGACCAAAAAACGAGGGGTTATGGATAAACCGGCAGCCTTTGGGGCATACTGCCCGTAGTAAGATAAGGAGGAAACGCATATGCACAAATCGTCATTTAAGGGGACGTCCCGTTTTCAAAAATTTCTAAACGGCAATGGGTTTTATGTAGCGATTGCCGCTTGTTTATTGGCCATTGGTGGCGTGGCGGTTGCTTTGGTGGGGCAGACATTGTTTCACGACACGAGCGAAGGGGTGTCGCAACCACCCATTTCAACGGCAGAGCCGGTGGAACAGATTGTCACCAATCAACCGGATGACCGCACCACCACAACGGCGACCACCACGGCTACGACGACTACCACGGCGGCGCAACCGGATTTGTACGTTTTGCCGTGTGGCAATCTCGTGCAAAAATCGTTCAGCGGCGGTGCGCCTGTGTATTCCGCAACGATGAAAGATTGGCGTGTGCACAATGGCACGGATTATAGCGGAGAGGATGGGCAGACGGTGCGCGCGCTGGCGCGGGGTACGGTGTCGGCAATTGAAGAAGACCCGCTTTGGGGAGAAGTTTTGGTGATAGACCACGGCGTGGAGGTGCTGTCGCGGTATTGCGGGGTGCATGCCACGGTGAAAGTGGGCGACACGCTGGATGCCGGCGATGCCATAGGCAAGTTGACGAGCATTCCTTGTGAGGCGGCCCAGGCACCACATTTGCACGTAGAAATCACGGTTAAAGGGGAACTTGTGGACCCGGTCTCTGTGTTAGGGCTGGACGTGCGGTATGAGGAAGGCGCCGCACCAACTACGGGGGCCGCAAAATCCACCCAATCTGCACAATGATTTAGGATGTGTTCCTGCCCTCGGAAGCCGTACGTTTTGACGTGCGGAAACGGTAAGAGGGGCACTAAACGACCACTGTTTCGGCAGTGGTCGTTTATTATTTTGAAATGGCAAAAATCGGTTGACAAACGCTTGTGTTTGGGATATACTGTAAGGGATAAAGGCGTTGACGGAAATGAACCGGAACAGGATACGCACAGAGAGGGCTTCCGCTGTTTTTTGACAGTGCTGTGAGGGGGCCTGCGTTGGAGTTTTGGGGGCCATTCCCGAGCATCGCCGCGATATAAGCGGCGGCGGTTGACTCTCGTTATCGAGTTATAAAGTGGCACAATTTCTGATTGTGCAATTTGGGTGGTACCACGGAGCCTCCGTCCCATGTGGACGGGGGCTTTTTCTGTATCACACAGAGAAAAGGAGAATGAAAACCATGGCAAATCAAACACAGAAAAAATACGGCGTTAATGAATTGCGGGAAATGTACTTATCTTTCTTCGAGAGCAAGGAGCACTTGCGTCTGCCCAGTTTCTCGCTTGTACCGCACAACGACAAAAGCTTGCTGTTGATTAATGCGGGCATGACGCCGCTCAAACCGTATTTCACCGGAGCAGAAGTGCCGCCGAGCAAGCGCGTGACCACTTGCCAAAAGTGTATTCGCACCGGCGATATCGAAAACGTAGGAAAAACCGCCCGTCACGGCACCTTTTTCGAGATGTTGGGCAATTTTTCCTTTGGTGATTACTTTAAGCGCGAAGCCATCGCGTGGTCTTGGGAGTTCCTGACGCAGGTTGTGGGGCTGGACCCGCAACGGCTGTATCCTTCGGTGTATGTAGAGGATGACGAGGCGTTTGCCATTTGGAACAAAGAGATAGGCATCGCAGCTGAACGCATTTTCCGTTTCGGTAAAGAGGATAATTTCTGGGAGCACGGTGCCGGCCCTTGTGGCCCTTGTTCGGAGATTTATTATGACCGTGGTGAAAAGTACGGTTGCGGCAGCCCGGACTGCACCGTGGGGTGTGAATGTGACCGTTTCATTGAGGTGTGGAACAACGTGTTTACCCAGTTTGAAAACGACGGAGCGGGCAATTATACCACCTTGGAACAGAAAAACATCGACACCGGCATGGGACTGGAACGCTTGGCGGTTGTGGTGCAGGATGTGGATTCCATTTTTGACGTGGACACCTTGCAGACGTTGCGCCAGCACGTGTGTGATTTGGCGGGTAAGGTGTATAAAGAAAACGATGCACACGACGTGTCCATTCGTTTGATTACCGACCATATCCGCTCGGCCACTTTTATGATTTCGGACGGCATTATGCCCACCAACGAAGGACGCGGGTATGTGCTTCGTCGGCTCATTCGTCGGGCGGCGCGCCATGGCCGTCTGCTGGGGATTGACGGCCTGTTTTTGGCCAAACTCAGCGGCACAGTGATTGCGGGCTCTAAGGATGGTTATCCGGAGCTGGCCGAAAAGCAGGATTTCATTTTGAAAGTGTTGACCAACGAGGAAACCCAGTTCAACAAAACCATCGACCAAGGGTTGCGGATTTTAGCGGATTTCGAGGAGCAACTGCAACGCCAGAAAAAAACCGTTCTGGACGGAGAATCTGTTTTCAAGTTGTATGATACCTACGGTTTCCCGGTTGATTTGACGAAAGAAATACTCGAAGAAAAAGGCTATACGATTGATGATGAAGGTTTCCAATCGGAGATGGAAAAACAGCGCGTGCGTGCTCGTTCTTCGCGTGAAACGACCAATTACATGGGTGCGGATGCGACGGTGTATGACCAAATCGACGCCGCTGTGTCTACGGAATTTGTCGGCTACGAAACCTTGACGGCTACGGCGTCGGTTGTGGTGCTGGCGGGAGATACGCAGCTGGTGGATTGCCTGGCAGAGGGGCAGAGTGGTACGGTGTTTACCGCCGAAACGCCTTTCTACGCCACGATGGGTGGCCAGGAGGGCGACACGGGACGTATTGTGGCGCCCGGTGGCGTTTTCCGTGTGCAAGAGACGATTAAATTGCGCGGCGGCAAGGTAGGCCACGTGGGCGTTGTGGAAACCGGCTTGCTGTGCGTTGGCGATAGCGTATCGCTTGAAGTGGATGCGCAAAGCCGGCAGGCGACGTGTAAAAACCACAGCGCCACGCACCTTCTGCAAAAGGCGTTGCGCACGGTGTTGGGTGCGCATGTGGAACAAAAAGGCTCTTTGGTAGCGCCGGGCCGTTTGCGTTTTGACTTTGCCCATTTCCAGTCCATGACTGCGGATGAATTAGCCGCTGTCGAGCGTCTGGTGAACGAACAAATTGCCGCGGATTTACCTGTTGTGACCGATGTTATGGATATCGAACAGGCGAAGAAAGCGGGCGCCACCGCCTTGTTTGGTGAGAAATATGACCGACAGGTGCGTGTTGTGTCTATGGGCGATTTCTCCAAAGAATTGTGCGGCGGCACGCACGTGTCCCATACGGGTGCCATTTCGTTGTTCAAAATCGTGAGCGAGGCGGGTGTCGCCGCCGGCGTGCGCCGTATTGAGGCGTTGACGGGCGAAAACGTGCTGGCGTATTATCGCACGTTGGAAGAGCGTATGGCGCACATTGCCGCCCTGCTCAAAGCCAAAGACCAAGAGGTAGAGGATAAAATTACACACCTGTTACAGGATGTCAAATCCCTGACTGCGGAGAACGAGTCTATGAAAAACAAACTCGCCCAAAGCGCGCTCGGAGACGTGCTTGACCAGGTGCAGGAGATAGGCGGCGTGCGGTTGTTGGCGACGCGTGTGCCGACATTGGATGCCGCGGGCTTGCGTGAGCTCGGCGACCAGTTGCGGGATAAAACCGGTGGCGTCGTGGTGTTGGTTTCTACCACAGACGAGAAAGTGAGCATCTTGGCGGCGGCTGCCCCGAGTGCGGTATCTGCTGGTGTGCACGCAGGCAACATGGTGCGTCAGTTGGCCGAGATATGCGGCGGAAAAGGCGGCGGCCGTCCGGATTCCGCCATGGCCGGCGGTAAAGACGTAGCAAAAGCTGATGCGGTGGTAGCAGCGGCGACGGATACGCTGGCGGCCATGCTGCAAGCGTAAAGAAGGGAGTATAAGCCGATGGATTGTTTATTTTGCAAAATAGCGGCAGGGGAAATCCCTTGCAAAAAAGTATACGAGGATGAGCAGGTGCTTGCGTTTTATGATATCGACCCTAAAGCGCCGGTGCACGTTCTCTTCATCCCCAAAATCCATCTGGACGGTGTGCGGGATATTACCCCCGAAAACGCCGCTGTGGTGGGACATATTTTGTCGGTTTTCCCGGTTGTCGCGGCGCAACTCGGCGTGACGGATTACCGTGTGGTGTCCAACAACGGCGCACAGGCGGGCCAATCGGTGCAACATTTGCATTTTCATTTGTTAGCCGGCCGTACCTTGGGCGAGATGGGTTGAGTGTTTGTATGCAGTATATTGTGATGGATTTAGAGTGGAACGGGGGATATTCCTCCCGTGCCCACGGCTATTTTAATGAAATCATCGAAATAGGCGCCGTTAAGATAGGGAGCAATTTGCAAATAACCGACCGCTTTCGTGCGGCGGTGCGCCCGACCGTTAACAAGAAACTGTCCGGCATCGTCTCTAATCTCACGAACATCACCACCGAGGAGTTGGAGGATGGCACGACTTTTGATAAAATGATGCGGGATTTTGCCGGTTGGATTGGACCGGAAGACTCGGTGCTGTTGACTTGGAGCACCACGGATTTGTTGGTGCTTATGGAAAATTGTCGCTTCTTTTATCAAAAACAGGAAATCCCCTTTTTAAGACACTATATGGATTTTCAGGCGTACGCCCAGCGGCGTATGCAGGTGGATGCGTCACAGCAGATAGGGCTTGCGCGGGCTGGTGAACTGTTAGGCATCTCGGAAGACGCGCTGTCGCTGCATCGGGCATTGGATGACAGCGTGCTGACGGCGCAGATTTTGCAACGGGTGTATGAACCGGAATCTTTTGCGGCAGCCATTCAGAAGGTGGATGCGGAGTTTTATCGGCGCATCACTTTCAAGACCACCATTATTAGCGACATCGACAACCCGCTTGTCAAGCGTAGCGAGATGACGTTTCGCTGTCCCGAGTGTGGCCGCAACCTGCGGCGTGCGGGGAATTGGCGGTTTCGCAGTCGGGCATTTTGCGCGGATTTCGTCTGCAAAGCCTGTGATAAAAAATACCACGGACGCATCCAATGCCGCCTGAAATATGAGGGCGTGGAGATGCGCAAACGCTTGGAAGAAGTTGTGCCCAAACCGGCAGAAGAGCAAGAAACAGCCGCTTTGTAACGCACATTGGACGGCCTTTTCTCGTACAATGGTATGAGGTGATGGGAAATGGCTGTCGGCAAAAGAAGGCGGCGCAAAACGCATGGCTTTTGGCGTGTTTTGATTGCGTTGACGGTCGTGTTCGTTTTGCTTGTGATGGCATTTTTTCGTTGCCGTCCGGTGGTGACGGCGTTTGCCGAAAGTCAAGCGGTGTGGCTGGCCACAAAGGCGACCAATCAAACGGTGGCAGAAATTTTGGAAGAAAAGGCCGAATTAGCCGATTCCATGATAGAGGTTAGTTACAACGACCAGCAGATACTGGCGGCTGTGATGACCGATACGATGGCCGTCAACACGCTGAAAACGGCCATCACCAAATCCATTATACAAAAATTGGAGGGTATGGTCTCCATCACGGTGGGCATTCCGTTGGGTACGCTGGCAGGGTTGGATTGGCTTAGCGGCTGGGGGCCGCTGATATCCATCCCCATGAGTGTTACCAGCACCGTGCTGTCGAATGTTTCATCCAGTCTGGAAGCCGCCGGTATGAACCAAACCAATTATCGCGTGCTTATTAACGTACAGGTGGAGATGTATTTGGTCACACCGGGTGGTCGTTCGTCCGTAGCGGCGGATTTTTCGTATCCCATGGCTCAGGCTGTGCTATTGGGCGACGTGCCGGAGAATTTGACCGAAGTGTATGGGGACGATCAGACTTTGTTGGGAAAAATATTTGACTATGGCACGGGGGAATAATTGCGTTTTAGTGCCGCATACTGCGAATATAAAAAGAACAGGAGTGGGGTAGCATGACACAGGAACAAGCCGCGCGGCGTGCAGAGGAACTGCGACGGGAAATCGAGTATCACAGCCGCCGCTATTATGATGAGGATGCGCCCGAAATTGAAGACGATGCTTTTGATAGACTGACGGGCGAATTGCGGCAGCTGGAAGAGCAGTTTCCGGCGATAGTGACACCCGACTCTTATACGCAACGCGTGCATGGCCGTGTGTCGAATTTATTTCAGCCGGTGGAGCACGAGGTGCCGCTTGGCAGTTTGCAGGACGTCTTTTCGGAAGAAGAGGTGCGCGAGTTTGACCGCCGTGTGCGGGAGACCGTTGCCGCCCCGCGGTATGTAGTAGAACCGAAAATTGACGGTCTTTCGATTGCGATTGAATATCGCAACGGCCGCTTTTATCGCGGCGCCACGCGAGGCGATGGGCAGACGGGGGAAGATGTGTCTGCCAATCTCCAACAGATTGCGTGCATTCCCGAGACTTTGACCGAGCCAGTGGAACGCTTGATTGTGCGGGGTGAGGTGTATATGCCCCGTGAGGTATTTGCCGCGATTGTGCATGAGCAGGAAGAAAACGGCGAAAAGCCGTTCAAAAACCCGCGCAACTCCGCAGCTGGTACGCTACGGCAAAAAGATTCTTCCGTGGTGGCGCGGCGGCAGTTGGCGATGTTCGCCTTTAATTTGCAACTCATAGAAGGGCAGACCATATCTACCCACGCCATGTCGCTCAAACGGATGGAAGAATGGGGATTTCCTGTGGTGCCGTTTTATGCGGTCACAGACAATATTGATGAGGTGCTGCGCCTGATTAGAGAAATCGGCAAAAAACGCACCGGTTTGCCTTTTGACATCGATGGAGCAGTGGTAAAGGTGGACAACTTTACACAAAGAGAATTGCTTGGAAGCACCATGAAATACCCGCGGTGGGCACTTGCCTATAAATATCCGCCGGAAGAGAAAGAAACCGTGTTGCAAGCGGTGGAGGTGAATGTCGGGCGCACCGGTGTGTTGACGCCAACCGGCGTCTTTTCGCCGGTATTATTGGCCGGCACAACCGTCAGTCGCGCGACGCTGCATAATCAGAATTTTATAGATGAAAAGGGATTGTGCATCGGGGATACGGTGGCGATGCGTAAAGCGGGCGACATCATTCCCGAGGTGGTGCGTGTGGTGTCGCACGTACCCGATGGTGTGCCGTATCGGTTGCCGGAGCGGTGTCCTTCGTGCGGTATGCCGGTTATTCGGGAAGAGGATGAGGCGGATTTGCGTTGCGTGAATCCGGCGTGTCCCGCCCAGCGATTACGCAATTTGATTCATTTCACCTCCAAAGACGCGATGGACATTGATGGTTTAGGGCCGGCTGTTCTGGAACTTCTGGTGCGGGAAGGTGTTATCGAGCAGCCGTATGATTTGTACGCTATCAAACGGGAGCAGATCGCCTGTTTAGAGGGTCTTGGTGAAAAATCCGCAGACAATCTGCTGGCGTCTCTGGAAAACTCTAAGGATAACGATTTGTTCCGTGTTATATATGCCTTAGGCATCCGTCACATTGGCCAGAAAGCGGCCAAACTGTTAGCAGCACGTTTTGGCACGCTGGATGCGATTATGGTGGCTTCGGTAGACGAGATAGCCACCATAGACGGCTTTGGCGCGGTGATGGCGCATAGCGTGGCGGCGTTTTTTGCGCTGGAACCCTCTCGTCGGCTGGTGGAACAGTTGCGTTTGGCAGGCATCAATATGACCTGCAAAAGCGAGCAAAAGGATGCTCGTTTTGCGGGGATGACTTTTGTGCTTACCGGCACGTTGCCGACGCTCAAACGCAGCGAGGCCACAGCGCTCATTGAACAGCACGGCGGCAAGGCGAGTGGCAGTGTGTCCAAAAACACGACCTATGTGCTGGCTGGTGAAGAGGCGGGCAGCAAACTGTTGAAAGCGCAACAGTTGGGTATTCCTATTTTGGATGAAAATGCCTTTGTGGCGTTATTGAGTTGATGGTTTCGGGGGTTGTTTTTGCAACCCCCGAAAAATTTTTAATCCAAGGAAAAAACATTGCATTTTAGCTGATGATGTGGTATAATCCTTTCAGTTTTGAAATTTGCGGGCGTGGTGGAATGGCAGACACGCTGGTCTTAGGAGCCAGTGCCTCGTGCGTGCGAGTTCGACCCTCGCCGCCCGCACCAAAAAAATAAGGAAAACCTTTTGGGTTTCCTTATTTTTTTGTTCTGTGAAGTTGGTTTGTCTGTTCGACCGAGGTTTATGAGACCGAAAGGCGAATAACTTGTAGCGTTGCCGAGCGGGTCTGGTGGACGATGCAGCGATGCAAAAGTTGCTGCCGCGGTCAAAATGTGCCGAACGGTAGTGAGATAAGCGCGTTTCGGGCACCGCAAAGGTATGGTCGCAGGTTCGAATCTCGCCCCCGCAACCAAAATTTTAGACTCGTTTTCGGGGACTATTATTAAGTTGAAAAGTAAAAGCTTTTGAGATGTTTTAGTTGCAGCAGTGTGAATGATGTTGAATTCTCATATAAGGGGTACTGAATATGAAAACAGCGTACGATCACAGCAAGAAATTGATACAAAAGGTTACGCCGCGGATGTCTTATAACGGAGGCGATTTCCGAGAATGGCAGGCTTCGGCCAGAAACAAGCTTTCACAGCTTCTGGGCATGGATAAGTTTGAAATGGTCGATTTGGATTTTAATATAGAATATCAAAATAAGATCGACGGAGCGACAGAAATCCGCTTCACATATCAAAGCGAGGCCGGATATCGTGTGCCATGTCATCTGCTGCTTCCCGATGGAATTGAGAAGCCGCCGGTGATGATTTGCCTTCAGGGTCACTCCACAGGAATGCACATTTCTTTGGGAAGGCCGAAATTTGAAGGAGATGAGAATTCCATAAAAGGCGGGGACCGGGATTTTTGCATTAGAGCAGTCAAAGAGGGGTTTGCGGCAATTGCGTTGGAACAACGAAATTTTGGCGAATGCGGCGGTAGCGAAAAAGGCCCGAATTGCATGGAGTCGAGCATGACAGCGCTTCTCATGGGAAGAACAACGTTGGGCGAACGTGTGTGGGATATTTCAAGATTGCTTGATGTGATTGAAACGGAGTTTGCAGATCAGGTAGACACAACGAAGATTTGCTGTATGGGAAATTCCGGCGGAGGCACCGCAACCGCATACGCTGCAGCGCTTGAAGACCGGATTATTCTGGCAATGCCTTCGTGTGCCATGTGCACATTTAAACAGTCTATTGGCGCAATGTTTCACTGTGTCTGCAATTATGTACCCACTATTGCGCAATATTTTGATATGAATGACCTTATAGCAATGGCATATCCTAAATATTATATCCAGGTATCCGGCATAGAGGATCCTGCTTTTCCGCTGGTTGGCGCCGAAACCGTTTTTATAAAAGGAAAGCGGGCTTACGAAGCAATGCAAGCGGGAAATCGTTGTACGCTGGTTAAAGGTAACGGTGCACATAGATTTTATGCAGATGATTCATGGCCTGTTGTGCACAAATATCTTGGCGTCTGAATCCGTCCAACTTGCCAAAAAAGAAATCTCTTTTGTCTACCAAGACAAGAGAGGCTTCTTTGCGTTGTGTTGAAAATTTCATACTTTTGTAGTATAATCAATTCAACAAATAAGAATCCGACGGAGGCACATGTTATGGAAAACATCTTTTCGGTAATACTTGGTGTGGTATGTGTCATTATTGGCCTTTCAAACAGAAAGGGCAATATTTCTCTGCTGCATTCTTATCATAGAAAACGAGTGTCCGAAGAAGATAAACTACCATTTGGCAAACTGGTTGGTTTGGGAACAATCATCATTGGTGTTGCTCTGATTTTGATGGGTGTTCTATCTTTTTTGGCAACCAGTTTGCAGGATAGAATATTTTCAATTATTGGAACGGTTATTTTAATTGTGGGTTTGGTTTCAGGTTTAGGCATTAGTTTCTATGCCATGATTAAATACAATAAGGGGATTTTCTGATTACCGAATTCCAATTTCTCGAATAGTCCCGTTGCGCACCTTTTTGCTTTTCTTACCTACATTTACATACCGTTTAGTTGTTCTTAGGAATAAAAGGGATGCATCGTTGGGGCACCCTCCGTAAGGAAGGTGCTTTAACGACGATATACTCATTAATAAAGAAAAGCCGTGAATTTCACGGCTTTTCTTCGTTTAGAGCTTTTATGTGTTGTTTTAAGATGATGTTTATATATTGAGAAAGTGAACGATCATCCAGTTCGGCTCTTTCTTTTAATTTTGCTAAAACATCATTATCTATGGTTATACTTATTTTCTCCTTCAAAGGTTTCATTTTACCACCTCAAAAATATTATAGGATAAAGAACTCCATAATATTGACAAATCGCACAAAGTAGTATAAAATAGGATAAAATGTTGAAAGAGGTGATATTATGGCATTAAATGCAAAATGTCCTAAATGCGGTAGTACAAAAGTCCAATTATCTAACGAATCAAGTAAACACGGTTGTTTGTATATGGTTCTTTTTGGTATTTGGTATTTTATGTGGCTTATGTGTAAGTGGTGTATTGGTATGATGGTGTTCTTCTGCTATGATTGGTGGATGGCAATCGTACATAAGGCATCAGGTAAAGGTCATGTATGGCAATCAAAAAGATGGTTCTCAAATCGTAGAAAAATCTATTTCTGTCATGATTGCGGACATAATTTTAGAGCGTAATAAAAACAAACTTTATATTTTGAGATTAGTATAATTTCAAAGTATGTAACCCACTATGACACTTTCAAGTTTTGAAAGTGTCATTTTTATATGCAAGAAAAGGGAGACAACTTCCTTACGGAGTGTCTCCCTTTGGTGCGTCCCTTTTTTTGAAATATTTCCTTGACATCTTTTGGGAAATGTGCTAGTATTAGCACATTAAAGAAGTGAAGGGGTGAACGGAATGTTCTTTATAAGCTATTATTTTTATTACTTTAAGAAGGGCTGTCCGTTCTCTCATGCGTGCTGTGTCAGATAAACACAGCTATCGTCATGTATAGTAACGAACAGTCCGCAACGGCGTGTGCTCATTCAAGAGCATACGTAGGTATGCGGATTTTTTTATTGAAACGGAGATGAAGGTATGATTTCACAAGAAATGTTAGCACTTGGCAAGAAAAGTTCGGTTATTCGGGAGATTTTTGAATATTCCAAGGTGCGCCGGGCGGAAATCGGGGATGAAAACGTGTTTGATTACAGCCTCGGTAACCCGAGTATACCCGCACCGCAGAAGATTGGAGAAACGATGCAGACGTTGCTGCGCGAAATGAACCCGGTGGACTTGCACGGATACACCTCTGCGCCTGGCGATATGACGGTGCGGCGCAAGATTGCTGAAAGCATTACCGCTCGTTTTGGTGTGCCCGCCGATCCTGCCTTGATTTACATGACTTGTGGTGCGGCCGCGTCGCTGACGATCACCTTGCGTGCACTGACAACGCCGGGGGATGAGGTCGTTTTGTTGGCCCCGTATTTTCCGGAATATCAGGTGTTTGTGCGCAATGCCGGTGCGGTTCCGCAGACGGTGTGTTGTCGGCCGGGCGACTTTGATTTGGACATTGACGCGTTGGCGGCGGCGATTGGTCCGCGCACACGGGCGCTTATTTTGAATTCGCCCAACAACCCTTCCGGTGCCGTGTTTTCGGCGCAGAGCATCGAGCGCTTAGCCGACCTGTTGCGGGAAAAGACCGCCCAGATTGGCCATCCCATCACCATTATTGCCGACGAGCCGTATCGCGAGTTGGTGTACGATGGGGTTGAGGTGCCGTATGTGCCGGCCTATTATGACGATACGGTTGTGTGCTATTCATACAGCAAATCGCTCTCTTTGCCCGGTGAGCGCATTGGCTATATTGCGGTTTCGCCGCGTATGCCGATGGCGGGGGACGTGTTTGCGGCGGTTTGCGGTGCCGGGCGTAGCATGGGATACGTGTGTGCGCCGAGCCTTTTGCAACATACCGTGGCGTTGTGCGGAGACGTGAAACCGGATTTGTCGGCTTATGACCGTAACCGCACGCGGTTGTATACCGCCCTGACAGAGATGGGCTATGAGGCGGTACAGCCCAAAGGCGCGTTTTACCTGTTTGTGAAAGCGTTGGAAGAGAACGCGGCGTCTTTTTGTGAAAAGGCGAAGCAATTCGAACTGTTGCTGGTGCCGAGCGATGATTTCGGTGTTCCCGGCTATGTGCGGATTGCCTATTGCGTGGATTATGAACGCATTGAACGCTCTTTGCCGGCTTTCCGGCAGTTGTATGCGGCGTATAACGAGGGGAAATGAGTATGAACGAGTTAGATAAAGCGCGACAACAAATCAATGAAGTAGACGAAGAAATGGCGCGCCTGTTTCAGAAGCGCATGGATGCCGTGCGGCTGGTAGCGGCGTACAAAAAGAAACACGGGATGCCGGTGGATGACCTTGCCCGTGAGGAAGAGATGATACAGCGCAACAGCACGCGTGTGCAGGATGAGGCTTATCGCTCGTATTACGTCAATTTTTTGCGCGCCAATATTGATTTGTCCAAAAACCTGCAACACCGTTTGCTGGACGGTATGCGTGTGGCGTATAGCGGGGTAGAAGGTGCCTTTGCGAACATTGTAGCGGAGCGCATCTTTCCGGATGCCTCGTGTGTGCCTTGCGCAGATTTCAAGGCGGCTTATCAGGCAGTGGTTGATGGGGATTGTGATTGCGCTTTGTTGCCTGTGGAAAATAGTTTTAACGGCGACGTGGGCCGGGTGATGGATTTGGCCTTTTTCGGTTCGCTGTACGTCACCGGCGTGTACGAAGCGGAAATTGTGCAAAATCTGTTGGTGGTGCCGGGCACAAAGGCCGAAGATATCCGGCAGGTGATTAGTCACCCGCAGGCGCTCGGCCAATGCGCGGCGTATATTGAACAGCATGGATATCAGCCGATAGAGGCTGTAAACACAGCGGTGGCCGTCAAACAGGTGGCAGAGATGGGGCGGCACGATATAGCTGCCATCGGCAGCGAGGAAGCGGCTGCGAAATTCGGTTTACAAAAGTTGGATTCGCATATTAACGAAAGCGGGACCAACAGCACACGTTTTGCGGTGTTTTCGCGAGCGCAGCGCATAACCGGCCCGAAGGACAAGGACGACCGTTTCATTATGCTGTTTACTGTGAAAAACACAGCCGGTTCATTGGGCCGCGCGATATCGGTGATTGGAGAGCACGGCTTTAATTTGCGCGCCTTAAAAAGCCGCCCGACGCATGATTTGAGTTGGGAGTATTATTTTTACGCAGAGGGCGAAGGTAACATTGCCGGGGAACAGGGACAGACCATGTTGCGTGATTTGACGGCTTGTTGTAATAACGTAAAAATACTCGGGAGTTATGAGAAGGAAATAAAGGTCTAGTATAGCAGGAGGCGAGCGACAATGCGAATACCGGTTAAAACTTCACAAGGCGCATACGATATTGTGTTGGAACGTGGTGCTTTAAAAAAAGCAGGCACGTATCTTTCTTTACAGCGTCGGGTATTGATAGTGACCGACACCGGCGTACCGCCCGCCTATGCTGAGAGAGTGGCTTCTGCTTGCAAAAGCCCGGTGATATTGACCATCCCGCAGGGGGAACGCTCCAAACAAATGGAAACCTATACGTTGTTGTTGGAGACGCTTGTGAAAAACGATTTCACCCGCACCGACTGCGTGGTAGCGGTTGGCGGCGGCGTGGTGGGGGATTTGGCAGGTTTTGCGGCGTCCACCTATATGCGTGGCATTGATTTTTACAACATTCCCACAACCGTGCTTTCGCAGGTGGATTCCTCCATCGGCGGGAAAACAGCCATTGATTTTATGGGACTTAAAAACATTGTCGGGGCTTTTTATCCGCCTAAGCGGGTGCTAATCGATCCCGATACGCTGGCGACTTTGCCGGCACGACAGATAGCCAATGGATTGGCAGAATCGGTAAAAATGGCGTTGACCAGCGATGCGGAGCTGTTCACCTTGTTTGAAACAGGGGATTTGCGCGAGGCAGCTGTGTTGGATACGGTCATTGCCCGCTCTTTGGCGATAAAGAAACAGGTCGTCGAGCAGGATGAACACGAATCCGGTTTGCGGAAAATCCTGAATTTCGGGCACACTCTGGCGCATGCGTTGGAGAGCGTGCATGGGATGGATACCTACTACCACGGAGAATGTGTGGCAATCGGTATGGTGCCGATGTGTGCGCCTGCGGTGCGGGAGCGATTGTTGCCGGTGTTGGAGCGCTTGCAATTACCTACGCAATTAGCGGGTGATGCAGAGGCGCTGATTGCGGCTTGTCGGCACGATAAAAAGATGACGGATGAGGATATAACCGTAGTGTATGTGCCGGAGATAGGGCAGTATGCATTGCATGCGATTCCGTTTACGGCATTGGAAACACGTATAAGGGAGGTGCTGGACAAATGAAAAACACGATAGGTAACCACGTTTCAGTCACGTTGTTTGGAGAAAGCCATGGCCCGTCTATCGGCGTCGTTTTGGATGGCTTGGCGCCGGGCATGCGTGTGGATGAAGAATATATTACTGCGATGTTGGCGCAGCGTCGTCCGGCGGGTGCGTTGTCCACCGCCCGGCGGGAGCCGGATCCCTTCGTGATAGAGAGCGGTGTGTGGCAGGGGTATACCACCGGCACACCGGTGTGTATTCGCATTCCGAATACCGATACGCGTTCCGGTGATTATGCGGATACCCGCTGGCTCGCGCGCCCTTCCCATGCGGATTATACCGCCCATCAGAAATACCACGGATTTGAGGATTATCGCGGCGGCGGCCATTTCAGCGGTCGGTTAACGGCGGCATTGGTGGCGGCCGGGGCGTTGGTGATGCCCTCGCTTGTGGCCAAAGGGATTGCTATCGGCACGCATATACAACGCTGTGCCGGTGTCGCTGACCGCGATTTTGGGGATATAGCCCAAGATATCGCCGCGTTGCAGAAATTGGATTTTGGCGCATTGGATGCGGCCGCAGCCGAAGAGATGCAACAGCGCATACTCAAAGCCAAAGCCGAGGGCGACAGTGTTGGTGGTGTGCTGGAAACGGCTGTCATCGGGCTGGAACCCGGTTTAGGCGAGCCCTGGTTTGACACCGTGGAGGGTGTGTTGGCGCACGCTTTATATGCCATTCCGGCGGTAAAAGGCGTGGAATTCGGAGCGGGTTTTGGGCTGGCAGATATGACCGGTTCGGTCGCCAATGATGCTTTTTGCCAAACAGACAGAGGCATCGCCACCGCGACCAACCATAGCGGCGGCGTCAACGGCGGTATCACAAACGGCATGCCGGTGATATTTCGCTGTGCAGTGCGTCCGACGCCGACGTTGAGCCGCCCGCAAAACACCATAGACATGCGCACCGGTGAGGCGGCTGTTTTACAGTCTAAGGGACGTCACGACCCGTGCATTGTGCACCGTGCCAGAGTGGTTGTGGATGCGGTGACCGCTTTGGCGGTGTGTGATTTGCTTGCGGGCCGCTATGGTACAGATTGGTTGGGTGCTCAATGAAATATGGATGTATAGCGGAAAAGTTGTCCCACAGTTTTTCAAAGGAAATACACGCGCAGTTGTTTGGTTATGACTATACGTTGCGCGAGGTGCCGCCGAACGAACTGGATGCATTTATGCGTGCGCGGGATTTTGCGGCGATTAACGTCACCATCCCGTACAAGCAACAGGTGTTGCCGTATTTGGATGAAATCAGCGATATAGCCCGTCGGATCGGCGCGGTGAATACGATTGTTAATCAGCAAGGCCGTCTGATTGGCTACAATACGGATTTTTTGGGTTTAAGCGCCCTCATAAAGCGTGCCGGTCTTTCTCTTGCGAATAAAAAGGTGCTGGTGTTAGGTAGTGGCGGCACATCCAAAACCGCCTTGGCGGTAGCCGAGACTATGGGATGCCGTTGTGTATACCGAGTCTCTCGCAATGGTCGGGAAAATTGCATTACCTACGAACAGGCCGCTGCTGAACACGCAGATGCGCAGATTTTAATCAACACCACACCCTGTGGTATGTATCCCGTCTTGGGAGAAACACCTGTAAAGCTAGACACCTTTCCAGAATTAGAAGGTATCGTCGATGCGGTGTACAACCCACTGCGCAGCCAATTGGTGTGTGACGCGTTGAAACGAGGCCTTGTGGCTGTGGGTGGATTGTATATGTTGGTGGCACAGGCGGCGTATGCGGCGGAGAAATTCACGGAGCAAGAGGTGCCTGTGGATAAGATAGAGGCGATATACACCAACATGCGGCAGAAGAAAGAGAACATCGTGCTTGTCGGCATGCCTGGCTGTGGAAAGAGCACGGTTGGTTTGGGCTTAGCCGATGCGCTGGGATGCGATTTTATAGACACCGACCGCGAAATTGAGACGCGTCAAGGGCGTTTTATCCCGGACATTTTTGAGCGTGTTGGCGAGGCTGGGTTTCGCGACATGGAAACGGCCGTCATTCGAGAGATAGCCTCTCGACAAGGTGCGGTGATAGCCATCGGTGGCGGCGCGGTGTTACGCGCAGAAAACGTGGATTGGTTGCGACAAAACGGGCGCTTGTATTTCCTGGACCGCCCGCTGGAATGTTTGCCGGTGACGCAAGACAGACCGCTGTCGAGCAGTCGGCAGGCATTGGAGCAACGCTATCACGAACGATATGCCACATATTGTGCGGTTTGTGACCGGCGCGTACCCGTCGAGGAAAACGTAGACCAAACGATAAAGACCATTATAGAGGATGTTGCGTATGAAGATTTTGGTGATTAACGGGCCCAACATAAACATGCTTGGCATACGGGAACCGGCGATTTACGGGCAGGCTACGTATGCGGATTTGTGTGAACAAATTCGCGCGTATGCGGTGAACCGAAAGATAGACGTGGAGTTGTATCAATCCAACCACGAAGGTGCGCTGGTAGACGCTATCCAGCAGGCCTATAATCGTGTGGATGGCATTGTGATCAATCCGGCCGCATATACACACACCAGCATCGCACTTCTGGATGCACTCAAAGCGGTGGGGCTTCCCGCGGTGGAGGTGCACATTTCGAATGTTGCCGAACGGGAAGATTTCCGGCAGGTGAGTTATGTGCGGGAATGGTGTGAAAAGACCATTGCCGGCCATGGATTTGCTGGGTATTTAGAGGCAATGGATTACCTTGTTGAGCGTGCGGGGGGATAGCATATGAACGTGCAAATTTTCTCCTCTTGCGCCGCGGGTGAGGTAGCTGCGCCCCCATCCAAAAGCATGGCGCATCGGGCGCTGTTGTGCGCGGCTCTTTCAGAGGGTAGCACGGTGTGTGGGTTGGCCTATTCGCAGGATATCTTGGCAACCATCCAGTGTCTACGTGCGTTGGGAGCTGCGGTTGAGCAGAACGGCGACACCGTGCGTCTGGGTGACCTGCGTCCTTTTGATACACCAGACGACGTTTGTTTGGATTGTAACGAAAGCGGCAGCACGTTGCGCTTTTTATTGCCATTGTGTATGCTTTCCGGCCGAGTGGTGACGCTCACCGGCAGTCAACGGCTTTTTGAGCGTCCATTGAGTGTGTATGAAAGCATCGCGCGCGAACAAGGCGGGCTTTTCGAGAAAGTGGGCAACCGATTGCGTGTTTGCGGCGGATTGCGTGCCGGCACCTACCGCGTGCCCGGAAATATATCCAGCCAGTTTATCACCGGCTTACTTTATGCTTTGCCTTTGTTGCCGGGGGACAGTTGCTTGGAAATCATCGGCGGACTGGAAAGTGGCTCTTATGTGGATTTGACGCTGGCGGCGCTGAAAGAGTTTGGCATATCCATCCATCGTGATGGTTCAGTTTTTCATATTCCCGGCGGGCAAAAGTTTGACTGTTGCGTCTATACCGTCGAGGGGGATTGCTCCAATGCCGCTTTTTTGGATGCGCTGAACGTTGTGGGTGGCCATGTGCGCGTGACCGGTCTTACGAAAGACACATTGCAAGGGGACCGCGTCTATCGCACTATGTATGAATCCTTGTTAGGTGGCGGTCGCCGTTTTGATTTGACGGATTGCCCGGATTTGGGGCCGATTATGTTTGCGCTGGCAGCGGCAACGGGTGGCGCGGAGTTTACCGGCACCGCCCGCCTGTCCATAAAGGAGAGCGACCGCTGCGCCGCGATGGCGATGGAACTGGCCAAATACGGCATTACGATGCAGGTAGGGCAAAACACCGTGTCGGTGCAAGAGGGAACCTTGCAAACGCCCGCGGTGCCGCTGTGTGGACACAACGACCACCGTATTGTCATGGCGTTGGCTGTGTTGTGCACCATAACCGGTGGCATCATTGAAGGAGCCGAAGCGGTGCGCAAAAGTTTTCCGGACTTTTTCGACGTGCTGAAATCTTTACAGATTGGACTAACCGAATTATGAAATTGGATACATCAAAAAAGATTCTTATTGTAGGGCTTGGTTTGCTGGGCGGTAGTTATGCCAAAGCGCTGAAAAAGAAAGGGTTTACCGTCCATGCAATAACACGTAATCCGGAGGATATCACCTATGGATTGGAAAATGGCCTGATAGATGCCGGCACCACAACGGTGGATGCGGATTTGATCGGCGCATCGGATTTGGTTGTGTTTGCGTTATATCCGCATGTTTTTCTTGAATGGATACAACAACACGGACACCTACTGCGAGAGGGTACGGTGATCACCGACGTGACCGGTGTCAAAGGGTGTATCGTGCATGAGATACAGAATCGGCTGAAACCGGGCGTGGAGTTTATCTCTGCGCACCCGATGGCGGGGCGAGAGGTAGGCGGTGTGCAAAATAGCGACGATGCCATTTTTACAGGCGCCAACTATATCGTGGTGCCGACCGAGCGCAACACGCCCGAAGGCATTGCGCTTTGCAAAGAACTGGGAGAGATTTTAGGGTTTGCGGATATATCTGTGCTCACACCGGAAAAACACGATAAGATGATAGCCTTTTTATCCCAGTTAACACACGGCATTGCCGTGTCGCTCATGTGTGCGGTTGACGATGCGGATGTGCAACGCTACACCGGTGACTCTTTCCGGGATTTGACGCGCATTGCTAACATTAATGACGAAATGTGGAGTGAGTTGTTTCTCGCAAACCGCATCGCGTTGTTGGATGAAATGGACCGCTACCGAGAAACATTTGACCGTTTGTACACTTGTATTAAAGATGGCGACAGAGAGGAGATGCGTCGCATGATGCGGCTGTCCACTGTCCGCCGTCGTGAGTTTGATAAGAAGGCGTGAATTACTATGAATATGACCTTCCACAAAAAATTGCCCATTCCGCAAGATATAAAAGCCGAATATCCGGTTTTGGAAACGATGGCAGAGGTGAAAGAAGCCCGAGACCGCGCGATTAAAGCGGTATTTTCCGGCGAATCGGATAAGTTTTTATTGATTATCGGTCCTTGTTCTGCGGACCATCGCGAGCCGGTGCTGGATTATATCGGTCGTTTGCGCCGTGTACAGGACCGCGTGCAGGATAAAATCATTATTATTCCCCGCATCTATACCAACAAGCCCCGTACGACCGGCGACGGATACAAGGGGATGCTTCACCAGCCGGATCCGGATAAAAGACCGGATATGCTTAAAGGTATAGTGGCTATCCGTGAATTGCATAGAACGGCGCTGAAAGATTACGGATTTACTTGTGCAGACGAGATGTTATACCCCGAAAATCACCGGTATTTATCGGATTTGTTGGCGTATGTGGCGGTGGGCGCGCGGTCGGTGGAAAACCAGCAGCACCGACTGACCGCGAGTGGATTAGACGTGCCGGTGGGGATGAAAAACCCCACCAGCGGAGATTTGACCATCATGATGAATTCTATTAAGGCTGCCCAGCACAGCCACACGTTCCTGTATCGCGGCTGGGAGGTGCAAAGCCACGGCAACCCGTATGCGCACGCGATTTTACGCGGGTCTGTTGATTTTGCCGGCAAGAGCGTCTCCAATTACCACTATGAGGATTTACTAAAATTGCACGCTTTGTATCAAGAGTCTGGTTTAGATAATCCGGCGGCCATCGTGGACACTAACCATGCAAACTCCGGAAAGAAATGGATGGAGCAGGTGCGTATTGCGAACGAGGTGGTTTTCAGCCGCAATCACAACAGCGACATTAAACGGCTTGTCAAAGGTCTCATGATTGAAAGTTATATTGAGGACGGTGCCCAAGGCCCCGGAGAGCATGTGTACGGCAAATCCATCACGGATCCCTGTCTTGGTTGGGAGAAAACGGAAAATCTTATTTTGCAGTTAGCGGATAAGGTGTAATGAATTTTTTACAAATCTTTGATTTTCCTGCGGTTTAGTCTTGACATTCCGTTCGAAATCGTGTAAAATGCATCAAGGCGGTTGAGGGAATCCTCTCCGCTGTGCATATTGGGCTGTAGTCTAGCGGTAGGACACGTGACTTTGACTCACGCCGTGATGGTTCGACTCCATCCAGCCCAGCCAAAAATCGCCGACAGTTTCTGTCGGCGATTTTTCTTTTGTAAAACGGTAGATCTATGGATTGCTTTATGATAAAATAAGTGTAACGAAGATCCACAAGGAGGGGATAGAATGTTAGAGGTTAAAAATGTTACAAAAGTGTATAAGAGTAAGAATGGTGTGGACGTTCACGCACTGGATGGTGTTACGTTGCGCTTTCCAACCACCGGTATGGTGTTCCTTTTGGGTAAAAGCGGCAGCGGCAAGTCGACTTTGCTGAATGTTTGCGGTGGCTTGGATGCGCCTACGCAAGGCGAAATCATTGTAAAAGGGCGTAGTAGCCAGTCCTTTTCCCAAAGCGATTTTGATAGTTATCGCAACACCTACGTGGGCTTTATTTTTCAGGAATATAACATATTAAATGAATTCTCTGTGGAGGATAACATTGCGCTTGCTTTGGAGTTGCAAGGGCAACCTAAAAACAAAGAGGTTATTGACGCCCTGCTCAATGATGTCGACCTGTCCGGTTTTGCAAAACGCAAACCAAACACGTTGTCCGGTGGACAAAAGCAGCGCATTGCGATTGCGCGTGCGCTCGTAAAATCACCCGAAATCATTATGGCGGACGAGCCGACCGGCGCCTTGGACTCCAATACCGGAAAACAGGTGTTGGATACGCTGAAAAAACTCTCCAAAGATAAACTGGTGTTGGTGGTGTCCCACGACCGGGAGTTTGCCGAGCAGTATGCCGACCGCATCATCGAGCTGAAAGACGGCAAAGTGTTGTCGGATGTCAGCAAAACCGAGCTGGAAAAGCAGTCACTCACGGAGAATGTGCATTCCTTGGGAGATGTTTTATGCGTTAAGAACGGCACGGGGTTGGATGAGTCGGATTTCGAAAAAATCAAGGCTTTTCTCAAACAATCCGACACGGATGTGATTATCGCAAACAACACAGCGGACGTGCAAAAGTTCAAAAAGGTCAGCCATATTAACGAGGACGGCGGAAAAGAAGTGTTCCGCGAAACGGATGAAAATGGCGTGGAGAAACGGAAATATACCCCTGAGGAAAGCCGCTTTATTCGTTCGAAACTGCCCGCAAAACATGCGGTAAAAATAGGCCTTTCCAGTTTGAAAAATAAACCCTTCCGCCTGTTGTTTACGGTGCTGTTATGCACGGTGGCTTTCGTTATGTTCGGTCTGTTGTCTACGCTGAGTTTTTATAACAGCGAGGCAACCTTCCGCCAGACATTCCAGGACATCGAGACCTCTGTGGCACAAGTCACCAAGGTTTATAGTGTGGATGTGTCTTGGTATTATAACGGAGAAAAGGAATCCACCTACCAAGCGGTGTACGATACGCGTTTCACCCAAGCGGATTTTGAAAAAATGCAACAAGATTTCGGCAAGGATGTTTTTGGTGGTGTGCCGGTGTCCATGTCGCTGAACGTGCGCGCGACCGCAGCGCCGTATTGGGTGAATCGCCTATCCGGTCTTGCTTATCTGCCGGAGGAAAACTCTTTGCGCGGAAAAATCACCGGCAATTATCCTAAAAATCAAAACGAAATTGTGCTTTCCACCTATATGGCGCAGTCGCTTGTGAATTGCAAGCCCTACGATGCAAAAGGCAAATCATTGGAGCTTTCGAATGCTTCGGAGTTGATTGGCAAAGCCCTTGTTATAGAGGGAAACACCTATACGGTGGTAGGCCTGCTGGACAGCGGCAATTTGCCAGAACGGTTTGAATCGCTTAAAAATACACAGGAAGCACCGGATTTGTTGATGATGGACTTTAATGCGTCGTTAGAGGACGGTTTGCATCTGGTTGGTTTTGTTTCGTATGATAGATTGGAAAAGGTCGCACAGGAAAACAAACCGTACGCGGAAGACCGAACCAGCTATCAATCCGTGGTGGCTGCGATCGCGCTGACCGGTGGTGGCGAAAGCGCGTTTCCGGAATATGCGAATGCCCATTATATGGCGTACGCCGACCTGCCGGAAGGCACGGCGTATACGCCTTTGGTCCCCGGGAAAACAAAACCGGGTGACAACGAGGTGGTTGTTTGCACCTCTACGTTTTATTCGTTGGTAAGGGAAGCGGTAAGCAAGGCCTATTCAGCGGCGATTGAAAAGGACGGCATGGCACCGGAAAAATTGGAAAAATTGCAAACGTTGACGCACGAGTTGGTCAACGGTGGGGTATACACGTACAACAAAACCAATCAAAAAGAAGAGTTGCGTGTGTTCACCGAGGCGGAGAAATCTCAAAAAATAAAGCAGTTGATTTCTTTGTTAAAGCAAAACGGTATTGCCCTGAAATTAGAGCTTAAACTTTTCAATATGAACGACCAAATGGCGATAGGTGAGTCGCGCAAGTTTGACATCGTAGGCATCAGCAGTTATGGCGGCAACCAATTTTCAAACGACTATATTCTTGTGAGCGATGCCACCGAGGAAACTTTGTGGGATGAACAAAAACGCACCACAGAGTATTATACAGAGGTTTCCACTCTGTACAAAGCGACGGATGCGGATGTTTACGGAAGAATTTTTCTGCCGTTTGACGGCTCACAAGCTTCCATCGACCATTTTTGGAGATTGTATAAAAACCAAGCGTTTGAATCGGATGGCAGCCGCGTCGATCTCACTGGCTCTGTGGTGGAAAAACTCCGCTTGATTGACAGCACGGTGCATGAATTGTCAAAAGTGTTTTTGTATGTCGGTCTGGTGTTGGCTGTTTTCGCGGCTTTGCTGCTGTCGAACTTCATCTCGGTATCCATATCCCAGAAAAAACGTGAAATTGGCATTTTGCGTGCGGTTGGTGCGCGGAGCTTGGATGTGTTTAAGATATTCTTCTCCGAATCCTTCTTTATCACGGTCGTGTGCGTGTTGCTCTCCGCAGCGGGTAGCATGGTGATTTGCAGCCTTATCAATGCCCAATTATCTGCCGGAATCGGTGCTTCCATATTGGTGTTTGGTCCGGCGTCCTTTGCGGTGTTGTTGGCGGTTTCGTTTGTGACGGCTGTGTTGGCCACCTTCTTGCCGGTATACAACGCCGCCAGGAAGAAACCGGTGGAGTCGATTCGTTCTATATAATCCATATCATCAAAACAGTGTAGCCCATATGGGCTACACTGTTTTTTTATTTATGTGCAGCGATTTGCCGCGCCAAACAACTATGGCATCACACAAAATTCTTGCATACGATATAGTGAGGTGATATGCGATGAACGCTTGCGAATTGACGGCATCCGTCACGGCTCTGGCCAATGTGATAGCTTGCAAATTGAACGATGACGAGATTACCTTGCTTGCCTCGGTGCTGGTTCAGCTTGGTGATACACTGGTTACAATTGCCACGCAAAGAAATATTTGCCAAAACGCAAAAGAGGAACATTAACGGTTAATATTACGCTTCTTTGGGGATGCTAAACCGAAACGGAGGCGTAGTACAAATGGATATAATAAAGGTGATTTTAACATCGATTTTGTCGACTGCGACATTGTTTGTTATTGCAAAAATATTAGGGCACAAGCAGATGTCCCAGCTTGATTTTTTTGATTACATTACCGGCATCACGATCGGTTCTATCGCGGCGGAGCTTGCCACCGAATTGGAGAAACCGTGGAAGCCATTCATTGCTATGATAATTTATGGTGCGGTAACGTTTGGCTTGACCTTACTGACCAGCAAGATGCCAAGAATGCGAAAGTTCATAAACGGAACCCCCACCATAATTATGAACGACGGCAAAATCTACCGTAAAAACATGAAAAAGGCTAAATTGGATTTAAGCGAGTTTATGGTGATGTGTCGTCAAGAAGGGTATTTTAATCTGGACGATATTCAAACCGCCGTTTTTGAATACAACGGTAGACTGACCGTTTTACCTAAATCCACAAAGAGGCCGATAAATCCGACGGATATGAATTTGGTTCCGCCGGTTGAGTCTATCAACGTCGAGGTCATTATGGATGGCAGAATTCTGGGTGAAAATTTAACCCGCCTTGGTCTGGATGCGGTATGGCTTGGAAAGCAATTGGAGAGTCAAGGGTACAAAAATGCAAAGCAAATTTTTCTTGGCATCTGCGATGACAAGCACCAACTCACTTTGTTTGAAATGACATAATTTCGCCTTGTGAGCGCAATAAATAAAGATGGCGGTAAGGATACGTAGTCCTTACCACCATCTTTATTAGGAATAAATTCGGTGGATAGCATTAGAGGCCCGCTGCCTGTTTGAGAGCATCGGTTTTGTCGGTGCGCTCCCACACAACGTCTAAATCCTCGCGGCCGATATGTCCGTACGCGGCCAGTTGACGATAGATGGGGCGGCGCAATTGCAACGTGTCGATAATTGCGGCCGGGCGGAAGTCAAAGACTTTGGTCACCGCCTCGGCAATCTGGTCATCGGATATAATGCCGGTGCCGGCGGTGTCCACCATGACGGACACCGGGCGCGCTACGCCGATGGCGTAGGCTAACTGAATCTCGCATCGCTCGGCCATACCGGCGGCAACGACGTTTTTGGCGGCATAGCGCGCCATATAACAAGCGGAACGGTCCACTTTGGTGGGATCTTTTCCGGAGAAAGCGCCGCCGCCGTGACGGGCATATCCGCCGTAGGTGTCGACAATGATTTTGCGTCCGGTGAGGCCGGTGTCGCCCTGCGGACCGCCGACGACAAAGCGACCGGTGGGGTTGACGTAGATTTTGGTGTTTTCGTCGATCAGATCAGCCGGGATGATCGGCGTGATGACGTGGGCGATAATATCTTGGCGAATGGTGGCTAAATCCACACTATCGCTGTGTTGGGTGGAAACGACCACGGCTTCTGCGCGAAGGGGTTGTCCGTCGGCATATTCTATGGTCACTTGCGCCTTGCCGTCCGGGCGCAAATAGGGGAGAGTGCCTTCTTTGCGGCAGCGAGTAAGTTGTTTACAAAGATCGTGCGAAAGCGCGATCGGCATCGGCATCAACGCGGGGGTTTCTTTGCACGCGTAGCCGAACATAAGACCTTGGTCACCGGCACCAATGCGGTCATAAGCGTCCGCGCCGGTGTTGCCGCGGCTTTCCAAAGCGTCGTTGACCCCCATTGCGATGTCGGGGGATTGTTCGTCGATAGCAGAAAGTACCGAACAGGTAGCTCCGTCAAAATTGCCTTCTTCGCCGTTGTAGCCGATATCTTTGATGACCGACCGCGCGATAGAGGGGATGTCTACGTAGCAGTTGGTGGAAATTTCCCCCATGACCATGACCATACCGGTGGTGCAAGCGGTCTCGCATGCCACGTGTGCCGTCGGATCTTGGGCGAGAATGGCGTCCAAGACGGCATCGGAAATTTGGTCACACACCTTGTCGGGGTGCCCCTCGGTGACGGATTCAGATGTGAAAAAATGGCGATTCATACGTAAAACCTCCTTAGAAAATGAAACAAAAAAAGCACTCGGCAAAAGCCGAGCGCTGAAAAACCTCATCTCTCGGTTGTTACCGCAGGATTTGGCACCTTATGCATAACACAGGTTGCCGGACTTCACAGGGCCTGTTCCCTCAGTCTCTCTTGATAAGGGTATGAAATTGTCGAAATACCGGGAGTTACTATACCATAGCGATGCGGATTTGTCAACCGTTAAATGATTCCTTTCCAAGCTAGCATGACCAAAACAAGCGTTGCCAGAAGGAAAAGGGGTGCTATCCATACCCATTGGCGTTTGGTGTTTTGCGGATTGTTCGGGTTTTTGGGTAGTAGATGAGCGGCACGCAAAGCGGAAGAAACGCTTTTGTACAAAAGCATCGTTAAAGTGGCGTTAAGGCCGTTTTTGAGCAGATTGAAGGGGAGGAATACCGGCACCAGCATTCCGGCGATATCCTGCCGGCTGACGGCCATATACAGCGGTGTGATGAGATAGTTCCAAAGAAGCATACCGCCGGTCGCGATTATAGCACCGCACAGCAGACCGATGATGGCTCTTGACAGTGTTTTTTTGGAGTGGTAGATAATTGCGGCGGTGCATACAAATAAGCAGGAAGACAAGGCGTTCATGAGCAGACCGATGACACCTGTGTCACTTACCGTCACCATTTCAAGCAGAGCCACCGCTACCGCCATGGCGGCGCCTGTCCACGGCCCGAAAAGAAACCCGCCGATGGTGAGGATGACGTCTTTGGGCTCGTATTTAAGGAACAACACCACCGGAATACGAATAAATGCGACCGCGGCAAAAGCCATCGCGCACAGCATCGCAATCACACACAAGCGGCGCAGTTGCCAAGAGTTGTTTTTCATAATGAAGCCTCCTAAATAAAAATGCCTTGCATGGACACAGGTGTGTTCTGCAAGGCGCATGTATGCTCTTCCCGGATAGGGGAGCCGCTACGTTTCTTCTCTCATCCGGACTATACCGTCGGCTCCGGAATCTCACCGGAATCTGTCGTGTGACTGGCGGGCTTGTCCGATGATGTATGAGCATCGGCATTACCGCCGGTGGGGACTTGCACCCGCCTTGAAGAATATGTATTTGTTTGTATTATACAACAAACCGGGTGTTTGTCAAGAGGGTGGCGTCAAAGCGCTTTATAATACGCGACCGCCAATCGGTCACAGCGCTCGTTTTCGGGATGTCCGTCGTGCCCTTTCACCCATACAAATTCGACCTCGTGCTTATCTAAAAGGGGCAACAACTGTTCCCACAAATCGCTGTTGAGAGCGGGTTTTTTATCCGCTTTTCGCCAGCCGTTTTCTTTCCAGTTATACACCCATTTTTTTGTTACGGCGTCGGTGACATAACGAGAATCGCTGGTCAAACGCACGCGGCATGGTTCTTTGAGAGCGGACAAAGCGGCGATGACGGCGGTTAATTCCATGCGATTGTTGGTGGTGTCTGCCTCGCCGCCGCACAGCTCTCTTTCGTGCCCTGCGTAGCGTAGAACAGCACCCCAGCCGCCCTTCCCGGGATTGCCGGAGCAGGCACCGTCCGTAAAGATTTCCACACACTTCATTGGCATGTTCCTCCTGCTGTTTATGCGCTTATTATAACAAAATTCTTTTGCTCTTTCAAGACTGAAATGTTACAAACATGTCTATACTAGATTCATGGGTGATGCATAGGAGGGAGTTATTGACAATTTGGTGGATATAGGGTAATATAATAAGGATGTATCATGTTCGGATGATTGTTGCCGATTGTGGAGCGGTAACAATGGTTTGCCCGGGTATATTTTGCGGAAAAGCGGCAGGTGCGGAGCCTGCCAACCAAGCGTTGGGTACACAACGCAAAGCTCAGCGTATCCTCTTTGCAGACGTACATCCTATGAGGAAGCCTCACCATGGGTGGGGCTGGTCCCCGTTATATGGCATAACATCGCATTTGTATGAATGATTGAACGGAAAAGGAGAATATTGAATGCCTGAAAAAACGAAGCAAAACAGCCATGCTGCATCCAAAACGGCAAATGGCAAATTTAACAATACAAAAGGCAATCGTAATCAAAAAGGACAGGCGAGTGCCGATGGTCGCCGCAACACCCAGCGCACGGCACAAAAGAAAGGCCGTCCTGCTTATTATACGGCGAAAAAGAACGACGCAGGTGCCGAGCGCCGCACATCTAAAAACACAGCCAATCGAAAAGAAAAAGCCGTCCCTGCTTTGCCGATTCATTATACGGTGTTGGGCGGTCTCAACGAAATCGGCAAGAATATGGCCGTGTTTGAATATGGTGACGACGCCTTTATCATCGACTGTGGTATGTCTTTCCCAGATGAAGATTTGCTGGGCGTGGACGTCGTGTTGCCGGATTTTTCTTACATTTTGAAGATAAAGGACAAAATTCGCGGCATTTTCATCACGCACGGACACGAAGACCATATCGGTGCCCTGCCGTATTTGCTCAAACAGATAAACCTGCCGATATACGCAGGCCGTTTGACGGTGGCTTTGATTGACTCAAAGTTAAAAGAGCACGGTCTCTCCGGTAAGGTGAAACTGCACGTGGTAGAGCCGCGTGGTGTCATTCATGTTGGAAAGAACATCTCGGTGGAATTTATCAGCGTGAACCATTCCATTCCGGACGCAATGGCTTTCGCCATCAAAACCCCGCTCGGCTATGTGGTGCACACCGGCGACTTTAAGATTGATTGCACGCCGGTCATGGGCCCGGTCATTGACTTGGCTCGCTTTGGTGAATTGGGTAATCAAGGCGTATTAGCGTTGCTTGCGGATTCCACCAATGCTGAGCGCGCCGGATACACCCCCAGCGAGCACGTCGTAGGGGATAGTTTTACGACATTGTTCCAGAAAGCGGAGAAAAAGCGTATCATCGTGGCCACTTTCTCCTCTAATTTGCCGCGTATACAGCAGATTATGTCTGCCTCGGCGAAGGAAGGACGCAAGGTGGCGGTTTCCGGTCGCAGTATGATCAATTTTGTGGCCATTGCGCAAGAATTGGGTTATTTGCATGTTCCGGAAGGCTTGCTGATTGACATTGATGCTATTAACCACTATCCCAAAGACAAAGTGACGCTGATCACCACCGGCAGTCAGGGAGAGCCTATGTCGGCGCTCAGCCGCATGGCCTTCTCTGACCATCGCAAAGTGGAGGTCGGCCCGGATGACTGCATCATTATATCCGCCACCCCGATTCCGGGGAACGAGAAAACGGTCGGCAAAGTGGTCAACGAACTCATGAAACATGGGTGCGACGTGGTTTATGAAAAAATGTATGATGTTCACGTGTCTGGACACGCGTGTCAGGAAGAATTGAAGATCATCCAAAGTCTGATACGCCCCAAATTCTTTATACCGGTGCACGGCGAGCAAAAACATCTGTATAAACACGCGAATTTGGCAAAATCCATGGGCCTTTCCAATCAACATGTGTTGATTACCGAAATCGGTAAAACCATCGAAATCACAGCGGATAAAATGAGTGTTGTCGGATCGGTACCCGCTGGGCGTGTGCTGGTGGACGGTCTCGGCGTGGGTGATGTGGGTAGCATTGTGTTGCGTGACCGTAAACACTTGGCGGAGGACGGTTTGATTGTGGTGGTGGCTTCGATAGACGGTGTCACCGGTGAGTTGGTGTCCGGTCCGGATATCGTTACGCGCGGATTTGTGTATGTGCGCGAAGCGGAGACGCTGATTGATGAGATCAAAGAAACCGCGCGAAGAGCTTTGGAGGATTGCTGTCGCAACCCGCATTGCGACTGGGCTACGATGAAAACGCGTGTGCGGGATGACCTGTCCAGACAGTTGTTCCAAAAAACGAAGCGCAGTCCTATGATTCTGCCGATTATTATGAATGTTTGATTGCTTGTATGGTATTTGGGAGGTTTTAATATGAAGGTTATACTGAAAAAAGACGTAAAAGGGCAAGGGAAGGCCGGCGAATTAGTGACGGTATCGGACGGATACGCCCGCAATTTTCTTTTCCCGAGGCAGCTGGCTGTGATAGCGGATGCGCAGGCTATGAGCGAACTGCGCACCAAGGAAGAAGCAGCACAATACCATGCAAAAGTCGAGAAACAAGCGGCGTTGGATGCGGCTGAACAAATAAAAGATAAAACCCTGCGCATTACCGCCAAGGCGGGAACTGGCGGGCGTTTGTTTGGTTCGGTTACCACCAAAGAGGTAGCCGAGGTTTTGCAAAAGCAATTTGACATTCGTGTGGATAAGCGAAAAATCTCTATGGAAGATATTAAAGCGTTTGGCAGTTATACGGCTGAGATAAAATTACACGCGGGTGTGACAGCCAAAGTCACAGTTATGGTAAGCGAACAGGAATAAGCCATATTAACGGATATAGAAAGGTGGGGTTTTCATGGCCTCTACAACAGAACATGCGAACGACGGTCTGGGGCTTCCGTACAGCCTGGAAGCCGAGCAATCGGTTTTGGGTGCTGTATTGGTTGAGCCGGAAAGCATCGTGCAGGTAGCCGATAAACTGATTCCGGAGCATTTTTATCTTCCGGAGCACCAGTCTGTGTATACGGTTATGTTGGATAAACTGAGAAACAACCAGCGCATTGATTTTGTTACTGTGTTGGAATCGCTGAAATCGGAGGGCTTTTTCTCTTCAGAAGAGGGGAAGGCGTATTTACTTAAATTGGCGAACACCGTGCCGTTCTTATCCAATCTGCCGAATTATATCCAAATTGTTCGGGAAAAATATGAGGCACGTTGCTTGATTAAGGCGGCTCGTGAGATCACCGAGGCGGCGATGGATCCCGCCACGCCGCCGGACAGCCTATTGGAGACGGCTGAACAAAAGATTTATAATATTCGCCAAGACAGACGCACCGGCGGTTTGATGCACATTCGCGAAGTGATTGCGAGCAATTATGAGATTTTCATGAAATTGGCCTCGCCGGAAGAGCGTGACCAATTTATCGGTATTCCTACCGGCATTTCCGCTCTGGACCAGGTTACCAGTGGCTTGAATCGCTCGGATTTGATTATTGTAGGCGCTCGTCCCGGTATGGGTAAAACGAGTTTTGCCTTGAACATTGCTCGTAACGTAGCGGTGCAGCAAAAACGGACGGTGGCCTTTTTCAACCTGGAAATGTCTCGGGAGCAAATGGTGAACCGCTTGTTATCCTCTGAGGCGGGCGTGGAGAGCACCAAACTACGCACAGGCAACCTGAGCAAAGACGAATGGAGCCGCATATCTACGGCCGCTAGCAGTTTGAGTCAGGCGCCGATTTACTTGGATGATACCGCCAGCATCACGGTGCCGGAGATGAAAGCCCGATTGATGCGGTTGGATGATTTAGGTTTTGTGGTGGTGGACTATTTGCAGCTTATGCATGGCGCGAAACGCACCGAAAACCGCGTGCAAGAGGTCAGCGAAATCACCCGTAGTTTGAAAATCATGGCTAAAGAATTGAATGTCCCGGTTATGGTTGCCGCGCAGTTGTCGCGTAGCACCGAAAAACAGGGCGCGAACCACCGCCCGGCGTTGTCGGATTTGCGTGAATCCGGCTCTATTGAACAGGATGCCGATCAGGTGCTGTTTTTGTATCGTCCGGACTATTATAGAAACGAAAATCAAGATCCAACCACCGCTCCGTCGGCGGATACGGCTGAAGTGATTGTCGCCAAAAACCGCCACGGTGAGTTAAAGACTGTGCCGTTAGCTTGGTCGGGTGAATTTACACGCTTCACCTCGGTCGATACGCGCTGGAATGAACAATGAACAGACACGAAATGATTGAAAAGGTATACACCTTTACAGGTGAAAACGCTCTGTTTTCGCCGCCTTGTCACGTGTTGGTGGGCGTATCCGGCGGTGCCGACTCGATGGCTTTGCTTGGTTGTCTGCTGAACTGGCCGGTTGCCGGTGTGCAGGTCACAGCGGTGCACGTGCATCATGGGTTGCGCGCCGAAGAGGCGGATAGGGACGCCTGGTTTGTGCGTGAACAGTGTGCGCTTTTAGGGGTTCCGCTCGTTGTGCGGCATCTCGATGTGGCTGCGGAGGCGGCTACCGCGGGGGAAGGGTTGGAAGAAGCCGGCCGTCGATTGCGGTATGCGGTTTTTGATGAGGTCGCCAAAACGGTACAAGCGGATTTTATTGCTACGGCTCACACCGCAAACGACCAGACGGAGACGGTGCTGATGCATTTGCTTCGCGGTAGCGGGGTGGACGGTTTGGCAGGCATTCCGGCTAAACGACAGAACATTGTGCGGCCGTTACTTTCGTGTGCGAGAGAAGAGATTGAGGCCTTTTGTGCCGCGCAAAACATCGCTTTTGTGCAGGACAGCACGAATCAGAATATGCAATTTACACGCAATCGGGTGCGGCATGAACTGTTGCCGTTTTTGCGACAGTTCAACCCGGCGGCGGATGTGGCTATTCGCCGCCTAGCGAGCCATGCCGCACAAGACAGCGCATGTCTGCGCACATGGGCACAAAAAGCCCTTGAACAGGCGCAGACGGCGGAAGGGTTTTATGCTGTAAAGGCATTCACCGAACAACCCTCGTCCATCCGCCGACGGATGATTATGGCTCTGTTAGCCGCGGACGGGTGTTATACCGTGGAGGAAAAACATATCCTTGCGATTGAGCAAATGTTGTTAAAAAACGCCGGGTCTACGATGGTGTCGGGCGGACGACGGTTGCTGGTGACGGGCTCGCAAATAGGCTTTGTCACACAACCCGATGAGCATCCCGAATGGTCGGCTGTGACGGTAGAAAACCTGCCGCAACGGTGTGCGTGTGGGTGTTTTAGCGGCGTTTTACGCCTTTTGTCGGCCAAAGAATATGAACAATATAAAAATGTTCATAAAATGTTCTTCAAATACGCATTGGATTATGATAAAATACAAGGCGATTTGATTGTGCGCACGTGGTTGCCGGGGGATACGATGCATCCCGCGAGCCGCGGCGTGGGTAAATCGCTGAAAAAAATATGGCAAGAAACTGCTGTATCTGCCTCTGACCGGCACCAACGCCCGCTTGTCTGTGATGCGCACGGCGTGGTGTTGATTCCGGGCATCTGTTGCGATGAGCGAGTTTCTCCTTGTGCGGATACCAAACTTTTTCTTGTATGGGAGCCGTGTTCGGAGTAAGGCTATAAGGTAGTTGTTAACAGTAGCAAAGGCTGTTTTCTCTGTCTCAAAGGAGTTGAATAAATGGAACCAAATAATAAAAAAGGCGGGAACACTTTACGCAACCTCTTGTTGGTTATAGGTGTGCCGCTGGTGCTTTTTTTCGGTATGTGGTCTTTGCTGGGTGGCCAATCCGCGTCACGAGATAAGAAGGTTTATTCCGAATACATCCAGTATTTCATGAATGGCCAGGTAGAAAAATACGAGTTGGATTTAGGCACCGGTGAATTGGTTTTGCTTTTGCGATCGGATGTGCGTGCCGATACGAATAAAGACGGTCAAATAAACGAAAAAGACACCATCAAATACAATTTGCCGGATGTGGGATATTTTCTTTCGGTTGTAAATCCTATGGTGATGGAAGCCAACCGGGATGATAAAACCGACAACGACGTGTCCTACGAATGGAAGCCGGTGGCGGATGTTTCTTGGATATTCAGCGCTCTGCCGACAATCATTTTGATTGTTTTGGGCGTGTTTATGATTGTTTCCATGCGTCGTTCGTTCGGCTCCATGGAGGGTCCCGGCAAGATGATGGGCTTCGGTAAGGCGAAGGCGAAGCTTGTGGAGGATGAAAAGCGCAAAACGACCTTTGACGATGTCGCCGGTGCGAATGAAGAGAAGGAAGAATTACAAGAAATTGTAGAATTCCTAAAAAGCCCCAAACGTTTCACTGAATTGGGCGCTCGCGTGCCGAAAGGCGTTTTGTTGGTTGGCCCTCCCGGTACAGGTAAGACGCTGTTAGCCCGTGCGGTTGCAGGGGAAGCCGGTGTACCATTTTTCTCCATGTCCGGTTCGGATTTTGTGGAGATGTACGTGGGTGTTGGTGCCTCTCGTGTGCGGGATTTGTTTGAACAGGCGAAGAAAAATGCCCCTTGTATTATATTCATTGATGAAATTGATGCTGTGGGTCGGCAACGTGGCGCCGGTTTGGGCGGCGGACACGATGAACGCGAACAGACCTTGAACCAGTTGTTGGTGGAGATGGACGGTTTCAGTGCCAACGAAGGGATTATTATGATAGCCGCCACCAACCGCCCCGACATTTTGGATCACGCGCTTATGCGTCCCGGTCGTTTTGACAGACAAATCGTTGTGAATACACCCGATTTGCAGGGCCGTGAGGATATATTGCGGGTGCACGCGAAAGGAAAGCCGCTGGGCCCGGACGTGGATTTGTCGGTGATTGCCAAGTCGACGGTGGGCTTTACCGGCGCCGATTTGGAAAACCTGCTCAACGAGGCCGCATTGTTGGCTGCCAGACGGGATTTGCACGCTATAACGATGGCGGAAATCGAGGAAGCCACCATAAAGGTCGTTGTCGGCACGGAAAAACGCAGCCGCGTGATGACGGAAAAGGAGAAGAAACTCACCGCTTATCACGAGGCTGGTCATGCGGTGGCGACCTATTTTTGCCCCACACAAGATCCGGTGCATCAAATTTCCATCATTCCGCGCGGCATGGCCGGCGGCTATACGATGAGTTTGCCGCAGCAAGACCGTTCTTACAAGACGCGCAAAGAAATGTTGGAGGACATTCAGGTGTTGTTGGGCGGTCGTGTGGCTGAGGCATTGACCTTGGATGATATTTCTACTGGTGCCTCGAACGATATTGAGCGCGCAACCGAGCTTGCCCGCCGTATGGTTACAAAGTTTGGTATGAGTGATAAATTAGGCCCCATCGTGTATGGTGCTTCGGATGATAACGAGGTGTTCTTGGGCCGTGATTTCGGGCATACGCGCAACTATTCCGAAGAAATTGCTTCGCAAATCGACCAAGAGATCACACGTTTGTTAACCGAGGGATACGCAGCGGTGGAAGAAAAACTGTCACAGCACATGGATAAGTTGGTTGCGGTGGCAGAGCAACTCATAGAAAAAGAAAAAATGGACGGAGACGAGTTCCGTCGTATTATGGAGGCTTGATTTCTGTTTAGAAAGCAAACCACCACAAGTAAACCTAACAAGACAAAGAAACCGCTGCCAAGTGATTCGGCAGCGGTTTCTTTTGTGTGCACAGCACTTTTTGTTGAGGTTGACTTTTTTGTCGAATGGAGTATAATAGAAGGAGAGATTTTTGCGGATACAATACATATGTATAGGAGATGATTATCATGAAAAATAACAAATCTATAAAATGGATTATTGTAGCCGGTGTAGCGGCTGTTGTGGCTGTCATTACGACTCTGGTTGTGTTGGCTCTGCGTGCCCGTGCGAAGAGAAGAGCATGGTGCGAGGAAGAGGCCGTTTTTGAATATGACTTCGACGATGATGCCTGTTTGAGCGATTTTGAAGAAGAGGCAGATTTAGCCGTTGAGGAAGAAGTGCAAGAATAAACAGTAAGAGGCAGACGTTTGTCTGCCTCTTTTACTGCGTTTATGAAATCATAGATAGGATAAGCGGCTTCGGTTGTTCCTGCGTGTCTTTTCGGAGAAGGATACGCTGAGAACCAACCCGATCCCCAGATACAACGTTGCGACGGAACTGCCGCCTTCACTGAAAAAGGGGAGAGTGATACCGATAACCGGTAAAAGCCGCAGATTCATGCCTAAATTGATGATGGACTGAAACCCTATCAGAGCCAACATACCGATGCACAAATAACTGCCGAGGTTGTCGCGCGAATACGAACTGCACCGATATAGTTCATACAATAAAAGACCTAATAACACGAGCAATAAAACGGATCCGATAAAGCCGAACTCTTCGCCGGCGACGCTGAAAATCAAATCGTTGTTGCGAGCAAACAGCGAGCCGTTAGAACTTTGTAGATAGCCGGTGCCGGTCAAGCGGCCGGAGCCGATGGCTTTTATGGCCTCGTATTGTTGCCAGCCGGCGGTGCCTAGATACTTCTCAACATAGGGAGGGAGTATACACAGAAACCGGGCTTTTTTATCCTCTGTCATTGTGTTCCAGAGAATCGGCACAGCCGCACAGATGCCGGCTGCACCGATGATATAATATAGAAGATTCACACCCGCCGCAAGAAGCATAGACAGGGTGATCATAATAAACACCAAAGCGGTTCCGTCGTCCCCTTGCATAAACACCAATCCAATGGGGAGCATGGCATGCAAACCAAGCAACAAAACCGTCTTAAAACGGTGAATTTGGTCATGCACTTTAACCAAATGCAAAGAAAAGGTGATGATGAATACAATTTTCATCAACTCGGATGGCTGGAACGTGATATAAAAGGAGCCAGCGCCGAAACCGAGCCAGGCGGTGTCATCTGTTCCTGTGGCGTTGAGCCCCAAAGGCGTAAAGGTCAAAAACACCAGCAAGAGGGAGATGCCTGCCCAAATGGGCCATAATCCGCAAATGTTTTCATAATCCACGCGGGAAATCAGCAACGCTATCAATAACCCGCCTATCGACGCGCCGATTTGTGTGAGCACGTCCGCAAGGCCGCCTCCGGCACCGTGCGCCGAAGAATACACCAAAATACACCCGTAAGCGGAAATAAGTGCGCACAATAAAATTAAACGAAAATTAGAGTATTGCAAAAAGGAACGCAGGTCGTTTCCAAAGGCTTTTCCAGACAGTTTCATTCACTTTACGCCTCCTTTCGTCAGCATATCTTTTGTTATTATAGCGAACTTTTGCATAAGATGCAAGTTTCCTCTTTTATTATTTGAAAAAATGTGATACAATAATCAGGATAGAATTATAAAAAGGAGGCGGTTAAATGGCGGAGACGTTCTGTTCACATTCTCCGTCCCAGACAGAGGCGTACGGCCGACAATTAGCCGCCGAATTACACGGTGGCTCGGTGGTGGCTATGTTTGGCGGCATGGGCATGGGCAAGACAGCGCTCGTGCGCGGCATAGCAGAAGGATTGGGCCTGTCCGCCGAGGTGTCTAGTCCTACCTTTGCTCTGGTGCACGATTATGGTGGTTGCCCGCCTTTGGTGCATTTTGACATGTACCGAGTTAATGGGTGGGAAGACCTGTATTCTACCGGATTTTTGGATTATTTAGATGCCGGCGCTATTTTGGCGGTGGAGTGGAGCGAACACATTGAAAATGCTTTGCCGCCGGATGCAATTCGGCTGTATTTCACCCGCGTGGATGAAAACACGCGTTTGATAGAAAGAGGGTGACGGGTATGTCGCTGATTTTGGCCTTGGATACGACGGCCACGCCGGTTTCCTGTGCATTGTCGCGAGATGGCCGTGTGTTGGCGTCTTATTACACACATACAGGATTGACACATAGTCAAACACTTATGCCTATGATAGAGCATGTTTTGCGTATGACAGCTGTTTCGATAGAACAGATAGATGCGCTGGCTGTCAACGTGGGACCAGGCTCGTTCACCGGTGTAAGAATCGGCGTTTCAGCTGTAAAGGGGCTTGCCTTTGCACATGAAAAGCCGTGTATACCGGTATCCACCTTGTTCAGCATTGCGGAAAACATAGCCGTGCCGCCCGATGTGGTTGTTTGCGCGGCAATGGATGCACGCTGTCAGCAAGTGTACACAGCGTTGTTTGAGAAAGACAACGTAGGATGTACGGTGCGCCTTTCTGAGGATGAGGCCATTACCATAGACGAGTTAAAACAACGCCTCTCGGCCATAGAAAAACCTGTTGTGTTAGCCGGAGATGGCAGCGAGCTGTGTTATAAGCAGTTAAAGGATGCTTTACCGCACCTGGTTTTGGCGCCACCCTCCGCACGGTATCAGTCCGCCGCAGCTACGGCGACGCTCGCACAGGCTATATACGCGTCTGGCGACGTTGTGACAGCGGAAAATCTGTTGCCGGTATATCTTCGCATGCCGCAAGCTGAGCGGGAACTGCGACGTCGGCAAGGGGAAAGCAACCCGGAATGAAAATAGGTTAATGTAATTTGCAATATTTCAACTGTTAAATTAGGAGGAATTGTCTTATGAGCGCTACACCATTTATCGCAGATCATCCCCTTATTCAGCACAAAGTGACCCTGTTACGCGACCGATCAACCAGTTCAAAACAATTTCGCGAGTTGATAAAGGAAATCACGGAATTGATGGTCTATGAGGCGACGCGGGATTTGCCTGTTTGTGAAGTGGACGTGCAAACCCCGATTACTGTTTGCAAAAGCAAGGTGATCGCCGGACGTAAACTGGCCTTCGTACCGATTCTGCGTGCCGGTTTGGGCATGGTGGATGGCGCGTTGGAGTTGATTCCTTCTGCACGCGTTGGGCACATTGGCATGTATCGTGACGAGGAAACCTTGATTCCCCATCCTTATTATTGCAAATTGCCCGGCGATATCGAGGAACGCGACGTCATCGTGTTGGACCCGATGTTGGCTACCGGCGGTTCTGCGGTGGATGCCATCGATCAAATTAAGACGCGCAACCCCCGCAGCATCAAGTTTATGTGTATTATTGCCGCGCCGGAAGGGTTGGATTTGCTCACGAAAAAGCATCCGGATGTGCAGGTTTTCTGTGCCTCTAAGGATGAAAAGTTGAATGAGAACGGATATATTGTGCCCGGATTGGGTGACGCAGGCGACCGTATTTTCGGCACGAAATAAGCATGCAAACGATAGATAACATGGTCACTCCTTTGTTGGAGTGGTATGCTACGCATTATCGTCCTTTGCCGTGGCGGCAACATCCTACGCCATATCGGGTGTGGGTGTCGGAAATCATGTTGCAGCAAACCCGTATCGAGGCGGTTATGCCGTATTATGAACGCTTCATGCAAGCGGTGCCGGACGTGGCGGCTTTGGCGTCAATAGCGGAGGATGAACTGCTCAAACTTTGGGAAGGGCTTGGTTATTACAGCCGTGCCCGCAATTTGCAAAAATGTGCACGTCTTCTGATGGACAAATACGGCGGGCAACTGCCGGCGGATTACGATTCGCTGGTTACGTTGCCGGGCATTGGACCGTATACCGCCGGTGCCATCGCATCCATAGCTTATCATATACCGGTGCCGGCTGTGGATGGAAACGTGATGCGTGTGTTAGCTCGCCTAACAGCGGACGACACAGATGTGCTATCTGGTGCCGGCAAGCGGCATTTTACCGCATTGGCGGGGCGGCTTGTACCGCAAGACCAGCCCGGTCGATTTAATCAGGCAATCATGGAACTGGGTGAAACGGTATGCATACCCGCCACGCAGCCGCATTGTGAAATGTGTCCGCTGGCTTTTATGTGTTTGGCGCATGCAAGCGGGAAAGAACAGGCGTTGCCTGTCCGTACGGCCAAAAAATCCCGCCGGATAGAGCGGCGCACGGTGGCGGTGGTGCGCGTTGTCGGCGACCCGATGCGTGTGTTGTTGCATCGTCGTGCGGATACCGGGCTTTTGGCCGGGTTATGGGAATTGCCCAACGTCTTGGCGGATAAGGCGGATTTGTTGCCGTCTGCTCTTGATAAGGTGGCGGTGTATAAGCGTTCTCTGCCGTCTGGTAAGCACGTTTTCTCTCACGTGGAGTGGCATATGACAGGAGCTTTATATGATATGCCCAACGGGCAACTACCACCGGATTATCGCGCTGTAACGTTGGAAGAATTGGTCGAAAAATATGCACTTCCCAGTGCGTTTCGCACCTATGCGGCATGGCTCCCGCAACTATTGGAAGGAGATGGTTGATATGAACCAAAGAGAAAATTATTTGAGTTGGGATGCTTATTTTATGGGCATCGCCCTGTTGTCTGCTCAGCGCAGCAAGGACCCCGGCACACAAGTCGGCGCCTGTATTGTGGGTGCGGATAATAAAATTTTGTCTGTTGGTTATAACGGCATGCCCACCGGTTGTGCGGATAAAGATATGCCCTGGGCGCGAGAGGGCGAACCAATGGAAACGAAATATTTATACGTTTGTCATGCGGAATTGAATGCGATTCTCAATTATTCCGGTGGTAATCTTCACGGTGCCACCGTGTATACGACGTTGTTCCCTTGTAACGAATGTGCTAAAGCCTTGATACAAGCCGGCATCAAACGGGTGGTATATTTGTCGGATAAATACAGCGAGAGCGATTCGGTGATGGCTTCTAAGATGATGTTTCGCATGACGGGCGTGTCCTTTGATAAATATGAACCCACCGATCAAACCATGCATTTGGAGTTATAAATATGAAAAAAATTGCCTTAGTAACCGGCGCTTCTCGTGGCATTGGGCGTGCGATCGCTCAGCAACTCGGGAAAGAGGGCTATGCGGTTGCAATAAATTGTTTGCAGCATATAGAACAGGCCGAATCCTTGCAACAGGAATTACAGGCGCAGGGGATTACGTGTGCGGTGTTTCCTTGTGATGTGGGGGATTTTGAGGCGGTACAGTCCATGAAAGAGTCGATCGAAACGATGTGGGGACCGGTTTCGGTGTTGGTCAACAATGCGGGTATCGCGCAACAAAAACTCTTCACCGATTTGGATGTCGCCGATTGGCGGCGTATGATGTCCGTCCACGTGGACGGTACATTTAACACCTGCCGCGTGTTTTTGCCGACCATGTTGCGTCAGCACGAGGGCTGTATTGTCAACGTTTCCTCTATGTGGGGGCAAGTAGGCGGATCTTGTGAGGTGCATTATTCTGCGGCTAAGGCTGCCGTTATCGGTCTCACAAAAGCGCTAGCCAAAGAGGTTGGCCCGTGTGGTGTGCGCGTCAATTGCGTAGCCCCCGGTGTGATTTGTACCGATATGCTGGGGGATTTAGACGAGGATGCGTTGTGTGCCTTGGCAGAAGAAACGCCGCTTGGTCGTTTAGGGACCGTTCAGGATGTAGCCGATGCGGTGTCGTATTTGGTTTCGGATAAAGCGGCATTCATAACCGGGCAGGTTTTAGCGCCTAACGGCGGTATCGTGATTTAAGAAACAGGAGGAAATAGATATGATAGCGATTGCGTGTGACCATGCGGCTATAGAATTAAAAGAGGAAATCAAACGTTTGTTAACCGAACGGGGTTTGGAATATACCGATTTCGGCACGAACGATACCGCCAGTTGTCACTATCCTGTTTTTGGTGCACAGGCGGCTCAGGCGGTGGCGGACGGCCGCTGTGACAGAGGAATCGTTATTTGCGGTACAGGCATTGGTATGTCGTTGGTTGCCAACAAGGTGAAGGGGATCCGTTGCGCTTTGTGCAGCGATCCGTATTCCGCTCGCATGACAAGAGCACATAACGACGCGAATATGCTGGCGTTGGGTGCTCGCGTGATTGGCGTGGAATTAGCCAAGATGATTGTTGAGGCGTGGTTGGACACTCCGTTTGAGGGTGGTCGCCACCAAACACGCGTGGATATGATTACAGCCATCGAAAACGGTGAAACCATCGAGTAAATCCTTTGGAGGAACTATGAAAAAACGCACAAAAAACACACTCAAATTATCTCTGAAAGTTTGGGGCCGTTTGCTCATGTCCGGCATCATGTGTGCCGTGTTATCATTATCCATGTCGGTGCTGGGAAACGGTTTGCTGGCTAAGGATGTCGGCTATCGAATCATACAGGTAACGCAAATTGGCGAAAACAGTGAAGCCACCATTCTCAAAGAGCATCGATACACACAAAACGAAAAACCTGTCGAAGGGATGGAGTTGCCGGAAGGGCAGTATTTTCAAGCCATTTCCGAGATGACACCGGCGGTTAAAACGCTTATGGACGTTTTGACGCAACTTGGCATGTTGTTCTTGCTGGGTGTGTTCCCTTACAATCTGTTGTGGGAAGTGGGGAACAAGGATGAAAACAAAGTGCGTTATCGCAACCGTCGCCCCGAACCCTGGCGTGGTCTCAAAATCGGCCTTTTGTCGATGATTCCCACGGCGCTGCTGTATGTTGCGTTGTGGTTGAGCAAAGGCGGCGTTTTGCCGGCGGGTTATTTGGCGGTTTATCGCGTGTTAAACACGCCGTATTTGCCATATATTAACTGGTTTATACCGGTTGGCGTTTCTATATCCGAAATTGCTTTTTGGCGCTTATTTGCCGTCGCGGGGTTGGTTGTTTTTGTTCCCGCGGTATGCGTGATTGGTTATCGATTAGGCTTCTGTCAATTCTCTATAAAAGAACATTTGACCTATCAATCTCCTGAAAAAGAAGAACAAGGCGAAGTGTAAGTGTAGTCAGTCTGTGTGATATTCCTTACCTTATCCACATAGGATGAGTGGGGGGATGAGCATGAAGACACGACGTAACATAAGCATCCTGCTTTGCATATGCATTGGCTGGTGTTTGTTAGTAGGCATCAACGGGCGCACTCTTTCCACGCAGGGGCCGGTGGCGGCGCCGTCGATATTGCTGGATCCCGGCCACGGCGGGGAGGACGGCGGCACAGCGGCATCCGATGGCACGCTGGAAAAAAACATCAATCTGGCGATAGCATTGGATTTGCGGGATCTGTTGCAAATCTGTGGTTTCCCGGTATCTATGACTAGGGATGTGGACATATCCATTCACGATGCAGGTAACACGACGGCGCGGCAGAAAAAAGTCAGTGATATGCAAAATCGCTTGAAACTATATGAGCAAGCACACACCGTTATAGCGATTCATCAAAATCATTACGGCGTTTCCAAATACAAAGGAGCGCAAGTTTTTTATTCTGCCAATCACGAGGCGGGGCAAACCCTCGCAACCTCTATACAACAAAGTATATCGCAGCGTTTGCAGACGGATAACACGCGGCAGATAAAGAAAGCGACCGATGGCATATTTCTGCTGCATCACACAAAACGCCCGGCCGTTTTGGTGGAATGCGGATTTTTGTCTAATCCCGAGGAGTTGGCTTTATTAAAAATGCCCGTCTATCAGCAACAGATTGCCTTTTGTGTGATGGCGGGGTATTTTGAATATATGGTACAAGAATGAGGAGAAAAAATGGCTGGAAAGAACAAAAACGTCTATGTTTGTATAGAGTGTGGTGCTGAATCCGCGAAATGGTATGGGCGGTGTCCTGCCTGTGGGGCGTGGAACACTTTGGAAGAACAGATATCTGCTTCGTCCGCCCACAGCAAAAACGGACAAGCAGTCAAAGCGGTGGTGCAATCCATCCGGGATATCCGCCCGAATGATAAACAGCGCTATCACACCGGTCTGCAAGAACTGGATAGGGTGCTGGGTGGCGGTATCGTGTGCGGCAGTTTAATGCTTTTGGGCGGTGACCCCGGCATCGGTAAATCCACCCTTCTTTTACAGATTTGCGAACATTTAGGAAGGGAACACACGGTTTTATATGTTTCCGGCGAAGAATCCGAAGGGCAGATAAAACTGCGGGCAGACCGTCTGCAAGTGTCCGGTGAAAACCTTCTGGTGTTGTGCGAAAATGATATGGATGCCGTGTTACTGTCTATACAAGACACAAAACCGGATATTGTCATTATCGATTCTATTCAAACCATGAATTTGGCGGAAATCGCATCCGCGTCCGGCAGTGTAACGCAAGTGCGTGAATGCACCTCGGCCATTATGCGACTTGCCAAACGGGAGAACATTTCTGTGTTTATCGTGGGGCATGTCAATAAAGATGGGGCAATCGCCGGTCCTAAGGTGATGGAGCATATTGTGGATTGCGTTCTCTATTTTGAGGGGGACAGGCATTCCTCGTATCGTCTGTTACGTTGTGTGAAAAACCGTTTTGGTTCCACAAACGAAATCGGCGTGTTCGAGATGGGAGGACAAGGTTTGGCGGAGGTAGAAAATCCTTCGCTTATGCTGCTGTCCGGTCGTCCGTTGAATGTTAGCGGTGCCTGTGTGGCTTGCACCATCGAGGGCACTCGCCCGATGCTCGCGGAGATACAAGGTCTGGTTTCGCCCACCGGCTTTGGAAATCCCCGGCGGATGGCGACCGGCTTCGATTATAACCGTTTAGCGCTCATTTTGGCAGTGCTGGAAAAACGAGCGGGTTATTTCTTTTCGAATCTGGATATTTATGTGAATGTGGTGGGCGGTCTGTGGCTGGATGAACCGGCTGTGGACTTGCCGGTCGCGCTATCTTTGATTTCCGGACTGAAAGATGTGATTATTCCGTCCGATTGTCTGGCTTTTGGTGAAATTGGATTGACCGGAGAAATTCGAGCTGTTTCCAATGCGGATTTGCGCGTATCTGAGGCGGTACGGATGGGTTTCAAGCGGGTTATTTTACCCGCGCACAACCTTTCTTCCGTAGCCAAACGGGATACCATTCAGTTGATTGGAGTGCATACCGTTCGGGAAGCATTTGAAGCTATGCAGGAGTCATAAAATAGTATGAAAGATAAACTTATTCATTGGTTCGCAGCGTTTGGTTTGTTATCGTTGACAGCCGCTGTTTTTCTTGCCATTGGTCTAACTGTTCCGGCGTTGCCGGGGCTACAACGAACCGAAACAATCGAAATCAAAAATAGCGACGCTGTTTTAGGGGCTACTCAAACTGCCAACGTCGATGGCGAGGCGGTGCCTACGTCGACTTCTACTTCGGCCTCTGCTATAATCTCAGCACCCACCGAAACCTCTGTTACCTCTGCAAAGACATCTTCCTCCACCGTCGTAAATAAAACCACCAAAATTGCGATAAACACTGCCACAAAAGATGAGCTGATGTCCATTAAGGGGATCGGCGAGTCTTTTGCAGAGCGCATCATCGCCTATCGAGAAGAACATGGCGGTTTCAAGAGCTTGGAAGAACTCAAAAACATTTCCGGCGTAGGAGAGAAACGCTATGCGAACTGGGTGCCTTATTTTAGCATAAATTGATAAAATCTTTGAATTTTTGTTGAAATCCTGTTTAGTCTGTGGCATAATGGTATGTAGGCGAAAAAACAAGGATAAACCAACTAGGACAGGGGAGAGGTCAGCTTGCGTGTCATTACCGGTAGTGCCCGCGGGTGTCGTTTAGAAACATTACCGGGCGATTCCACTCGCCCCACAGCCGAAAAGGTGAAGGAAAGCCTCTTTTCGGCTATTCAATTTGATATCGAGGGACGGCGTGTGTTGGATTTGTTTGCCGGTTCGGGGCAGTTAGGGATCGAGGCGCTGAGCCGCGGTGCGGCGAGTTGTGTGTTTGTGGACCAAAATACGCAAGCAGTGCAGGTGATTCGCGGCAACTTACAGCGCGCCGGGTTAACAGCTAACGCACAAGTGATCAGCACCGATGCATTGACCTATCTCAATCGGCCGAAGGAGCGCTTTGATTTAGTGTTTCTTGATCCGCCGTATGCCACCGATCTCTTGCACGCCGCAATGCAAAAGGTGGCGCCGCTTATCAACGATGGCGGTATCCTTATCTGTGAAACCGATGCGCAGACGAACATGCCCGAGCGTGTTGACCGTCTGGCGCTAAATCGTGTTTATCGTTTCGGGCGTATACATGTATATTTGTATCGCTACGCACCACAAGAGGAGGTCATGCTTTGAAGATTGCTATTTGTCCCGGTAGCTTTGATCCGGTAACGTTGGGCCATGTGGATATTATACGCCGTGCCTCTCAGCTGTTTGACCAGGTGATTGTGGTTGTGATGTCAAATGTATCCAAATCGCCACTATTCAGTCAAGTGGAGCGCATGGATCTGCTGCAACGAGCCGTAAAAGAAGCCGATCTGCACAACGTGACGGTAGATTGCTATGATGGATTGTTGGCAGAATATGCACATTCCAGACGAGCCACCGCGATCGTTAAAGGGCTACGAGCCATGTCGGATTTTGAATATGAATTCCAAATGGCTTTAACAAACCGAAAACTCAATCCGGAAGTAGAAACGGTGTTTTTAACTACCACGGCGGACCATATGTATTTATCTTCCAGCTTGGTCAAACAAGTGGCTCTCCTCGGTGGAGATATCAGCGATTTTGTTCCCTCCTGCCTTTTGCCGTACATTATAGATAAATTAAGAAAGGAAACAGAACAATGAGTATGACTATTGAAGATATTTTGGAAACGATTGATGATATGTTGGATGCGGCGTGGGCTATGCCTTTGTCGGGTGGAAAAATTGTTGTTGACGGCGAGCGTATGCGGGATTTGATTGAATCCATTCGCGGCAATATGCCTAGCGAAATTCGTCAGGCGAAGAATATCGTGCGTGACCGCACAGATATTATCAACGCGGCGAAAGGGGAGGCGGAGAGCATTATCCGCAACGCCGAAGAACGGCGCAATCAGATTGTATCGCAAGAAGAGATTGTTAAACAAGCGCAGGAAAAGGCAAACGAATTGCAAACCCAAACGCAAAAACGCGTACGCGAAATGCGGCGCACCGCACAAGAGTTTACCGAAGATTTGTTACGGCGTACCGAAGAAACGCTGACGCAGCAGGTTGCGCAAGTGCGGCAAGCGCGGCAATCCCTTCGTTCCGGTGGCAACAAAACGACAGACGTGGAATAAAATCGCATTTATAAAAAAGTGGGCAGACACGATATGTGTCTGCCCACTTTTTTATGTGAGAATCAATCAAAGCTGGGATTGAACGCATAAAAGTTCTTGCTGTTCAGGCGGTCTTGTAACAAGCGAAGTCCTTCGCCAAAACGTTGAAAATGCACAATTTCTCTGGCGCGCAAGAATTTAAGCGGTTCGCGCACGTCGGGATCATCCACCAGACGTAGCAGATTATCATAGGTGGTGCGCGCTTTTTGTTCGGCAGCTAAATCCTCATGGAAATCGGTTATAGGATCTCCCTTAGACTGGAACCCCATTGCATTAAAGGGGGTGCCGGAGGCGGCAACCGGGTACACGCCGGTGGTGTGGTCTGTGTAATATGGCGCAAATCCGCTGTCTAAAATTTCTTTTTCGCTTAGATTGCGCGTTAATTGATACACGATAGCCGACACCATTTCCAGATGCGCCAACTCCTCTGTGCCCACATCGGTTAAAATGCCCTTTAATTCGCCGAAAGGCATGGAATAGCGTTGGCTTAAATAACGCAGAGAGGCACCGGCTTCGCCGTCAGGTCCGCCGTATTGACTGATAATAAGCCCTGCCAGCTTAGGGTTGGGATTTTTGATGTTTACCGGATATTGCAATTTTTTCTCATATTGCCACATATCTGCCATCTCCTTTGCAAATATCCCAGGGCCACGGGTCGCAAACCCATTCTTTCCAGGATTCTTGTACATCTTGTTGGGTTAAGATGTATTTGCCATAACATTGCTCGTATTCATCAATCAATTTTTGTAATTTTTTTTGATAAACGCATCGCAACTCCATAGCTTCTTTATCACAGGGATGAGAATCCAGGAACAGTCCCAGGTCATATAAGGCAAATTGATAAGCCGAGATGCGCCTTTCAATGTCATATCGATTAACCACAACGGCCCCTCCTTCCCATGAACGGTTTGTTTAGTTCTGGGAAAATTGTGCCGTAGCAAAATCCCTTTTCCGGTTCATACACGTTTTCTAAATCCTGCCAACGCACATAAGCGATGGCCAATGCGGGGTCTTGCGGAAACGCTTGCATCGGATGTTCCATTCAAGTGACTCCTTTCTCAAAAGTATTTGTCCCAATTCCAGTATATGTATGCCTGTCCGTATGGTGACAAAAAACGGATGGACCACCAATCGAAAAGGTGAATCCATCCGTTTTATCTGTTTATATAGCGATTATTTTGTTTTTCTGCGATGCAGGATATAGGTGTATATATAATAACCGGCCAAACTGCAAGCGCCGGTTATTGCGTAGACGATGCCGGCGGTAAGATAATGCTCGTTTCCCAGCATCTGTCCGCAAATGGTAGAGGAGACTATTGAGGGGATACGCGCGAATAGCGTAATGAGTAAAAAAGAAGAAAGGCGTAAATCGGTTAATCCTACAAAATAGGTGAGCACGTCTTTGGGAGTTCCCGGGATAAGGAATAGCAGGAAAACCATTCGTTTCAATTTCGTTTCATTATTAATGAAACGTAGACTGAGGATTTTTTCGCGGGATATAAACGCCTCCACCAAGGGTGTGCCCACTTTTTTAACCAGCAAAAACACCCCCGCAGAGGAGAGAGCAACCCCAGCCAGGCATAAGAGCGTTCCTTCGATAGCTCCGTAGGCGTAGCCGGCGCCTAATTCAATGATTTCGCCGGGGATGAACGCCACGATCACCTGCAATATTTGTAGCCCCAGCAAGATGAAACGGCCTGTCCAACCAAACCGCTGCAAAAATAAACGAAACTCTTCTTTTGATTGCATATATGGTGCAAATATACTGGTGAACAATAACGTGATTAAAACTAAAACCGCCAAAAAGAGCAGTAGAGATACGATGCTGACCAGTTTTCGCCGTCGCTGATAAAGGGATGTGTCGTTTGATTTTTTCATAACTGCCTCCGAAAACAGCAAACTTTGCAATAAAAAGCGCATCTGCCAGGAGTATGGCAGATGCGCCCTCACGCTATTAGTATTACTTTTCGCTCAACGCTCTTTCCAACCAAATACTGCCGATATCCATAGCATTATACAAACCGATTTTTTCGCTTTTTTTCAAAATGCGGTCTTTCATGCGTATATCCGGGTCGGTCGACATGAGTTGGATTTGAATTTTTTCGGCCATCTGCATATCGTTTTCATCTTTGGTGGTCAAAATCTGCATAACAATGACGCATTTTTCCGCCATGCTGCCGTAATACAAAGTGTTGCCCGAACGAACCAGCGGGCGTCCTTTATACATTAAGAACGGGGTGCTCTCTGCCATCCCACAAACCTCCTTAATTGTTAAGATAGGATTTTACGAGGGCGCGCATCAACTCATCCCGATCCACTCGACGAATAAGCGCACGGGCGTTGTTGTGCGTAGTGATGTAGGTGGGGTCTTCGGATAAAAGATA
>JAFPCP010000005.1 GCA_017423825.1 Clostridia bacterium
GAGAAAGCCGTATGGATAAGCAAACAAACTCTTCTTATTTAGAAAACCGACTCAAATTTCTGGCTATTAATTATTTGACCGGAGAAGATACGGTGCTTTGGCCTTCCTGGGAGAGTAAAAACATCGCTGTTTCGTATAACAAGTTGTATTATATTTTAGAAGGCGATTTTTATTTTGAAATTAACGGCAAGGTATACCACGGCAAACCGGGGCAGATGTTTCTTCTTCCCAGCGGCTGCTTGCAGAGTTATCATGCCTATCATTCAAAAAACGCTCATAAGATGTGGATACATTTCACGGCACCTTGTGGGGAACGAGATTTCTTTGAACAAATGGATATAAAGCCGTTTATTACTGTGCGCGATGCGGAATATGTAGAGCGGTTGTTTTATACGGTTTTCCGTTGTGAAAAGCAGGGGACACTGGGTGATGTGCTGCGAGTAAAATCCGCCGTGCTGGAATTGCTCGCCTATTATCTGGACGGTGCCGAGATTAGTTTTCCTCTCCCGATATTAGACGAACGGTTTGAACAAGTGATTCAGTATATCGACACCCACATCGCAGAGGAAATCCGCTTAAAAGATTTAGCGCAACTTATGTATTTGACCTCTAACTATTTTATAAAATATTTTAGGAAACAGGTTGGCGTGTCGCCGATGGAATACATTCTAACGACGCGTATCAATCTGGCCAAACAATATCTACAATCCGAAAATACACCCATCAAAGACATTGCCGTCAAGTGCGGCTTTTCCAGTTTATACTACTTTGACAGGGTGTTTAAGCGGCACACCGGCATCACCCCGACCAATTATCGTCACGTTGCCTTAGGTACCCACCGGGCTTCTGATAACGAACAAAGCAAAACATAAATTTAGGAGGAATGAGTATGAAATAATCCACTCGCTTTATTGCCCATCCGGCACCGTTCTGCTATGATTTTTGCAGAGAAGAGCCGGCGCCTTTGTTTCGCCGCCGTTTTGGTGTAAAGGCGAATTTGCAGAAGGCCACGCTGTCTGTTTGTGCTTTGGGCATGGGGGAAATGTGGTTTAACGGTCAGCCGGCCACGCCGGACCGTTTGATTTCACCTGTCAGCGAATATACAAAGACTTTGTGGTATACTACCTATGACGTAACTTCTTTGTTGCGCGAGGGCGAAAATGTCGCCGCCGTCGTATTAGGAAACGGCTTCTTTAATGAGTCGTTACATACAGCCTGGGGTTGGGAACAAGCCGCTTGGCGTGATGTTCCAAAAATGTTGTTCCAACTCGAATTGCAATATGCCGATGGCTCTGAGTGGGTTTGCGGTGATACGCAGTGGGTTTGCAATCGGGATAAATCGCCGTATCGTTTCAACCAATTGCGCTATGGTGAGGAATATGATGCTCGCTATGACACCGACTGGATGACGACAGAGTATGATGACAGTGACTGGGAAGCGGCTGTGTTTGTGGACAGCCCCGGTGGCGAAATGCGTTTATGTCCTGCGCCGCGCATTTGCGAGGATAGAGCGTACCCGTGCATAGAAACATTCCGCAATCGCGCCGGAAACTGGGTGTTTGACTTTGGTCAAAACATGTCCGGCTACATTCGTTTGCGTACGCAACAGCCGGATGGCACCCGTTTGCGCATCGTGTATGCCGAGGAATTGGATGCAAACGGTGAGCGTTTGGATAACTGCCTCCATGGTTTCTACAAAGATGGTGAGACGCAGTTCAATGAAATCGTCTGCAACGGAGAGCCGTTGGATTGGCGTCCGAGCTTTTCGTATTACGGTTTCCGTTATGTGATAATCAGCGGTGTGGTAAATGAGATAAATCCGCGTGATATAGACGGCATCTTTGTCCATCAGGACATGCGGATTACCGGTCATTTCCATTGCTCGGAGCAATTATTCAATAAATTGTATCGCATGGGGCGTTTGGCTTCGTTGTCTAATTTGTGCCACACCGTCACCGATTGTCCCACCCGTGAAAAACTGGGTTGGACGAACGATGCCGCCGCCTCTGCAGAGCAAATGGTGCAAAACATGGATATGGCTGCCTTCTACGAAAAATGGATGCAGGATATCTTTGATGCCATGAACGACGCAGGTGACCTGCCCGGCACGATTCCGACGGCTTGGTGGGGATATGAGTGGGGGAATGGTCCCACCAGTTCGAGCGTTCTGTATGAAATCCCGTATCGCTTGTATCAATACACAGGCGATACGTCTATGCTGCGCAAAGCCTATCCCTATTTTGTGCGGTACTTGAAATTCTTAGAAACCAAAATCGACACCGAGACAGGCTTGTGTTCCTACGGCTTGCCGGAGTGGGCCGGTCCGTTTACCGAGGACAACCCGAAGCCGATGCCTTTGGAGTTCTCTTGTACCGTCCTTGTGATTCGTTTCTGCCGTCTCACCGCTTTTGTGGCTAAATTGACCGGAGATGCCGAAGGTTTGGCGTACGTTCAAAACATGGAAAAAGAGGCCGTAGAAGCCTTCAAACGTGCCTATATACTGCCGGATGGCCGTTGCAGCGTGTCTGAACAATCGGCTCTGTGTATGGCTATCGTGCATGAATTATATACCGATTTGGATGTCGTTCGCAAACAGCTTGCTGAGGCTATCGAACGCCACGATTCGCATGTTTATGTGGGTATGTTAGGTATGCAATTCTTGCTTCCCGCTTGCGACATCTGTGGTTTGCAGGAAAAGGGATACGATATGTTGACGGCGTATGGCTATCCTTCCTATCGTTCTTGGACGGAAATAGACGCGACAACCATGACGGAGCATTTTGACAGCCATGCGTCTCTTAACCATCATATGTTCTCCTGCATCATCGCTTGGTTCCACAACACCATTTTGGGTATTCGCCAGACGGCCGAAACCGTGAAAACGCGGCATTTGCAGTTGGCGCCGTATTTCTTCGAAAAACTGCAATACGCCAACGGTAGTTACGATACCGCCATTGGTACCGTTCAAGTCGATTGGCAGCGCAACGAGGATTCGGTGGACATTTACATCACCTTGCCGGATGACGTCACCGCTACTCTGGAATTGACCGGCTACACACTTTCCGACAGCCAGTCTGTTGCAGAACTTTCCGGTGGTCGTACGCACTTGAACGCCGTGAAAAGCGCCTAATAAAGGCAGGTGAATCTGTAAAAGTTAACAACTTTACAGATCAGAAAGACAAAAAAGATGCACAGGCGATTGCCTGTGCATCTTTTTTGTTTAGCGAATAATTAGAATGTTTTCACTAGTTCTTGCAAGTATGCCTTAAAGCCATCCTTCAATTCCGGATGTTTCAGAGCAACCTCGCAGTTTGCCTGCAAGATACCGAGTTTGTTACCCATATCATAACGCTTGCCAATGAAATCCACACCCATCATGTTTCCGGCAACGGCCTGTTGCCGCATGGCATCGGTCAACTGGATTTCGCCGCCGGCACCCGGTTTGGTTTGATCCAATATATCGAAAATATCCGGTGTCAAAACGCAGCGGCCCAGGATAGAATACAAAGACAAGATTTTATCCGGTGCGGGTTTTTCGATCATGTCGGACACGGAAAAGACATTATCCCGAACAGGGGATACGGCCAGCGAGCAATAACGCACGATCTGTTCCGGCGACACCGATTTAATACCCACCACGGATTTGCCGAATTCTTCGTACACGCGGCACAGCTGTCCGCAAACGGGATCTTCGCTTATAATAACGTCGTCGCCGTAAAGCACAGCAAAGGGATCGTTGCCGACAAAAGCCTTCGCACAACCGACGGCGTGTCCTAACCCGTTTGTCTCTCGTTGCCGAATAAACTGAATGTTCGCCAAATGAGAAAGCTCTTGCACTTGTTTGAGCATATCGAATTTTCCACTTGCTTCCAGGCGTTGCTCCAATTCGACGCTGTGGTCAAAATGGTCCTCTATCACACCTTTACCGCGGTTGGTGATAATGAGGATGTCTTCAATACCGGCAGCCACAGCTTCTTCTACGATATACTGTATCGCAGGCTTGTCGACGATAGGCAACATTTCTTTGGGCATCGACTTGGAGGCGGGGAGCACCCGCGTTCCCAAGCCGGCGGCAGGGATAACTGCTTTCTTCACTTTTGGCATACAACAACACTCCTCAATATGATTCAAAAATTATTTATACGATATTTAACAGAGCCAAAACATAAGATATAACGGTGGGTATCATATAAAAAACGATAGCCAAAGACATGGACGTGCCGCCAACAGAAGTAAGTTCGGCAGCAGATAAGTCCGGCGTGCGTTTTCGGGCCTTTTGTATACGGTTTTCGCAGTGCCGTTTATACAACTCCGTGCCTTTGATACCAAGCAGAACTTTGGCCGCTAATAGTATAACAGATAAAAGAAAAATAGGCAAGAGAAAAACACGCATATTTTCATCAAAAAGTATTTTTTCAAAGTTTTCCTGCATTTGAGATATGGTGGAGGCGGATTGCATGGGGAAAAGCACATAATTGTATGCAAAAGAATAAATGGTTTGGCAGAAGAAGTATAAAAAGCCCAAGAAATACTGCTTTCTGTACAACAGCCAGTAGGGTGCAAAAAGAAACGCACACCAATTCCATCCGCATGCGCCACCGTTTTCGATTCGCCGGAAACGCGGCACATAATACGCCGCATTATTGCCTACAATAGCCTCCCATTCCGCCGCCGAATGGTTTCCAATCTGTTCCGACTGGGAATAAGCGGCGCTTTGATAGCCAAAAGGGGAGCGGAAGGGGGAATAAGCGGCGTCCGGTGGCGTGTGATGGGTTTCGCTGTGCCAATCTTCGGTGGGCAGCGCTTGTCCGCAACGCTTGCAAAATTCAGCAAACTGCGGGTTTATGGTGTGGCAGCGGGGACATACGCGTTGCTCTTCATCCATAGGCGAATATTCCTGTGTTTGAGGGGTTTGCGCAGAATTTGCAGGGGCTTGTTCAGCCTCCACACGCGTCCATTGCTCATCGGTTCCGTGCAACTGTTCCAGATGGCAATGCCCCTCTTGCCGCCAACAGGCACGATGGTGCGGCAGTCCGCAATGCGGACAGGATACTATATCGTCGTTTTCTTGGAAAAATGTATTACAAACCGGACAAGTAAAACCTTCGTAAAAAAACACGCATACTCACTCCTTTGTTTCCACAATATTATAGCCTGTGTGCGCTTTCACATCAATATCACAGAGCATAAGTTTATAAAAAATTAATATTTGAAAAATATACGGCAGGATACGAGAAGTAGCACTTGATATTTGTCGAGAAAATCAGTATAATAAACACAATAGCTTTGTGAGCAAATCACGGATAGGGGACAGTTCTATGACAAAAGCTCGCGCCTTTTTTTCATCTATTCACGGCAAACGCGTTGCCATATGCGGCATCGGTCACAACAACTTGCCGGTCATACATCAATTTTTGAACGCCGGGGCACGTGTGCTGGCTTGTGATAAGCGCACCGAAGAAGAACTGGGAGATACAGCCGTTTCTTTGCGCAACGCCGGTGCCGACCTTTGTTTAGGGGAAGGGTATCTCGACAATCTGGATGTGGATTTGATACTCCGCACCCCCGGCATGAAACCGTACCTACCCGCGTTTGAAGAGGCAAAGAAACGGGGAATCACCGTCACTTCGGAAATGGAACTGTTTTTTGACCTTTGTGAAGCGCCGATTTATGCCGTAACCGGTTCGGACGGAAAAACAACCACAACCACGATCATAGCCGGTTTGTTGGATGCAGCGGGGGTGAAAACGTTTGTGGGTGGCAACATAGGCAGAGCGCTATTGCCGTATGTGGAGAAAATTGAGCCCCATCACGCGGCGGTTGTGGAATTGTCCAGCTTTCAGCTGACCGGCATGAAACAATCACCCCACGTGGCGGTTGTCACCAACGTGGCACCCAATCATTTGGATTGGCACACGGATATGCAAGAATATACGGATGCCAAAAAGAACTTGATTCTGCATCAAAAAAAGGATGATCGGGCGGTTGTCAACGCCGATAATTTGGTCACACATGCTTTTACGGACGATTGTCCCGGTCGGGTATGGCAGTTTTCTCGTTGCCATCCGGTGGAGCAAGGGTGCTGGCTGGACAACGACGGGCGTATTATTGTTTCTGAAAATGGCACGCAAACGTTTGTGATGGATACACAAGATATTCTTATTCACGGTGTACACAATATTGAAAATTATATGGCAGCCATCGTGGCTGTATGGGGCATAACACCCCCGGAGGCTATCCGTGGTTTTGCCCGCGCTTTTGGTGGCGTGGAACACCGTTGCGAATTGGTGCGGGAGCGCCATGGCGTAAAATGGTACAACGACTCCATCGGTTCCAGTCCCTCTCGCACGATTGCCGGCTTGCAAGCCTTTGACAAGAAGGTTATTTTAATAGCGGGTGGATATGATAAACATATTCCGTACGCCCCATTAGGGGTTGTGGCGGCCGAGACCGTGCGTGCCGCTATTCTTATGGGTGCTACTGCGACGGCGATTGAAGAGTCTATTCGCGCATGCTCAGACATGCCGATTATCCGTGTAGAAAACATGGAGCAAGCCGTGGAAGCGGCAGATAAATTGGCGGAGCAAGGGGATATCGTCTTTATGTCACCCGCCAGCGCAAGTTTTGATATGTATCCCAATTTTGAAGTGCGCGGCAAGCATTTCAAAGATTTAGTTCAAGCATTGTCGTAACGGAGGATAACTATGCCACAACAAACACTCGAACAATTGCATCGTTTGTGTGAAGCGGCAGGAGCAGCCGGTCACGCCGAAATAACACAGGTTTCTATGGAATTGCTGCGTCCTCTCGTGGATGAAGTGGACATAGACGCCATGGGAAATGTGTTAGCCATGCGCCGGTGTGCGGACGAAAACGCACCTACGGTGTTATTACAAGCCCATTTGGATGAGATTGGTTTTTTGGTCACCCATATAGACGACAAAGGGTTTGTGCACGTAGATGCAGCCGGTAGCGTCGATGAACGCGTTCTTACAGCGCAGCCGGTGGTGGTATATGGTCACCGGCAATACAATGGCGTTTTCTCTTCAACCCCGCCACATTTAGCCTCTAAGGGTGGCAAGGACAATGCCTTAACACCGCTATCTGCTCGCGGGATTGATTTGGGCATGGAAAAGGAGGCAGTTGAGGCCGGCGTTCCGCTTGGTTCTCGTGTTTCTTTTGCGCCCAATTTCAAGCGGATTACGTCCCAGCTCGTTTCGTCTAAGGCGCTGGATAATCGCGCCGGTATGGCGGCTATTTTGCACGCTTTGCGGCAAATAAAGGACAAGCCGTTAACCTGCCATGTGGCAGTGGCTTTTTGTGTGCAGGAAGAACTGGGATGCCGCGGTTCGGCTCCGGCGGTGCGCCGCTTGTCTCCTGACTGCGCTTTGGTCACGGATGTAAGTTTCGCCTATACGCCGGATGCGGTTCGCAGTCAATGTGGTTGCTTGGGAGAGGGTGTCATGATTGGTATTTCTCCCATATTGAATCGCTCCATGGAGCAGTGTTTGTTTGCGTTGGCTGAGAAAAATCAAATCCCGCATCAAACCGAAGTGATGGCCGGCAGCACCGGCACCGATGCGGATACCATCAGCAAGGAAGGGCAGGGAATACCTACCGCTCTTTTGTCGATTCCGTTGCGTTATATGCATACACCGACGGAGGTTGTCGATGTGAGAGATGTTATAGCTGTGGGCGATTTAATGGCGGCATATATACAAGCAGGAGGTGTAGCTAAATGAATACACAACGATTGCTTACCTTGTGCTGTTTAGACGGTGTTTCCGGCAGAGAGGATGCTGTGCGCCGTTTTGTCTTGGAACAATTGGAACAAACATCCACTGAAAAAGAAATTCATGTAGATGCCATGGGAAACGTTGTTGTGCACCTTATTGGTCGGCAACCGGCGGCAAAAAAAGTGTTATTTGACGCCCACATGGATGAAGTTGGACTGATGATCACCCACATTTCTCCCGAAGGGTATTTGCACGCAGATACAATTGGCGGGATTGAGCCGGACGTGTTGTTTGGGCACCGAGTGCGTATAGGCAATCAAATTGGTGTTATCGGTGGGAAGGCCATTCACCAAACAACCGGCGAAGAAAGAGCAACCATACCCTCGATAGATTCTTTGCGTATAGACATAGGGGCTGCGAATAAGCAGGATGCGGAACAAATTGTATCCATCGGCGATGTGGCGGCTTTTGACGCGGGGTTGATTTTTATGGAAAATCAGCGTTTTGTGGGCAAAGCGGTGGACGATCGTATTGGTTGCGCATTACTCTTGGAGCTGGCCTCTCAACAGCCGGAGTATGATATATGGCTGTCCTTCTCAGTACAAGAGGAAATAGGATTGCGCGGCGCCGGCGTAGCCGCATCACAAATTCAACCGGATATCGCCGTGGTTGTTGACGCAACGACGGCCGCCGACGTTGTCGGCAACGATTCGCAAAACGAGGTGTGTGCTTTGGAGGGTGGTGCTGTCGTTTCGTTTGCCGACAAGGCTACTCTGTATGATTCGGCGTTATACGAGCGCATCCACGCTCTGGCCAAAGAGCACGCAATCCCGATACAAACCAAAACGCGCATTGCCGGCGGCAACAACGCCGGTACGATTCAACGCACATATACCGGAGTGCAAACGGCGGCAGTATCTTTGCCTTGCCGCTATATCCATTCTCCGGCCTGTTTAGGAAGTTTGGTCGATGTGCAGGCTATGCAAAACCTGCTGTTTTTGTTAGCAGAGGAGTTGCCGCAATGATTCGTTTGGCTGTTGCACAAGATTTGGAAACCCTATCGGAAACCACCGAATCTGCTGTGCGTATCCGTTGTTTATGGGATGCCTACGGCCCGGATACGGCCTTTTTACGGTTTTATACCGATGGGGTAGGGGGATGGCTCTCTGTTATGGACGGCGTTGGTGTTTTTCACACACTTTCGGCAGTGACAGAGGAATGGGTATCTTTCATTCGTTTCTATGCTGGGCTTCGACTTCTGCATTGTGACGGCAATAACGCAACCTCGTTTTGTGCATCGCCCGACAATCCAAGCTTGCGCACCGGCGTAGTGTTACGCTTTAACGCAGAGGCGCCATCCGCCGCCGATGATTTAATCGTCAAAACGGCTCGATTGGATTCGGTTTACGCGTTATTGAACGATTGCTTTGATACAATAGCACCGTTTGATGCCTGGTATGTGGATATATCCCATCGACTGCGGCACGATTTATGCCACATCGCCGTTATCCAAGAGGCGGACAAACCGATAAGCTTTGCATCCACCGTGGCAGAAACAGAAGAAAACGCTATTCTCGGCCAGGTTGCAACCGCATCCACCAGTCGGCGTAAGGGATACGCCGGTCGCTGTGTTTTAGATTTGATTTACAGAACGCAAGGTAAACGCCTTTACATACTTCCTGCACATAAAGCAGCGGAAGATTTGTATACAAAGCTGGGATTTATCCCTTGCGGCACATGGGCAGAATTGACGTATCAGTGAGGAGGCTTACGCATTCATGCAAACACCCTTTTTTAACATAGATAATAAGCTTTGCGCCATATCAGACAGGGCAGAGAAGCAAGCTACCACCGCTTTCCAACGCATACAAGAGATAACTGAATATAATCAGCAGAAGGTGTTGTCTGCGTTCATCCGTCATCAGGTGAGCGAGAGCCATTTTGTCCCCACCACCGGATATGGGTATGGCGACAGAGGACGGGATGCGTTAGATGCCATATTGGCCGATATTATGGGCGCAGAAGATGCACTCATTCGCCACGGCATTGTTTCCGGCACACACGCCATTACAATTGCATTGTTTGCGTTATTGCGTCCAGGGGACACTTTGCTTGCAGCAACCGGCGCTCCCTATGACACGCTCGAACAGGTCATTGGGCATCAAACACCTTGTGCGGGCTCCTTAAAAGAGTATGGTATCCACTATACGCAAGTGGAATTGGATGCAGAAGGGTTGCCGGATATTCCGGCTATACAAGCCGCTTTGCGTGCAGATGCCTCTGTGCGCGTGGTACATATACAGCGTTCTCGCGGTTATTCCACGCGTCCTTCTTTGTCTATTGCTTGGATAAAACGCATTGTAGAAGCTGTGAAAGAAGTACGTGCGGATGCGCTAGTTTTTGTGGACAACTGTTACGGCGAATTTGTAGAAAAAACCGAGCCCAACGAAGTGGGTGCAGATTTGATTGCCGGTTCGCTGATAAAAAACCCGGGCGGTGGCATTGCGGAAAACGGCGGCTACCTATGCGGAAGCAAAGCGTGCATTGAACAATGCGCCTATCGCATGACCACACCCGGCCTTGGCCGCGAGGTCGGCGCTTCTCTCGGACACAACCGTTCCTTATACATGGGACTTTTTTCGGCGCCGCACGTGGTAGGGGAGGCGTTGAAAACGGCCGTATACGCCGCTGCGCTGTTTGCGGAATTGGGATATACCGTTTCTCCAGGCGCGTGCGACCACCGTGCAGATATCATACAAACCATTTTACTTAAAGAGCCTGCGGCGCTGATTGCATTTTGTCAAGGCATGCAAAAAGGCGCACCGGTTGATTCTTTTGTGGTACCGGAGCCGTGGGACATGCCCGGCTATAATAACCAAGTTATTATGGCGGCTGGCGCGTTCACTATGGGAGCATCCATCGAATTATCCGCAGATGCGCCGTTGCGCGCGCCTTATGCGGCGTACATGCAGGGTGGACTAAATTACCACAGCGGAAAGATTGGTGTTTTATTGGCGGCGCAATCCATGTTGGAACAAGGACAGCTCTCTCTATAAAAGTACACCGCGGGGGAGCGCGTCCATTTATCCAATAATCATTCTGCGAAAACTTGCATAACTATACTAAATTAATATTTAATATAGTTGGGGGTGGGAGATTGAATAAAAAGTATTATGCAGAAAGCCCGGATGTCCTCAAAGAGTATCTGGGTTATATGGAAACCATTAAGGGGCGTTCCGAAAATACGGTGAACGGCTACTTTGTTGATCTGCGCACTTTTTTTCGTTTCCTGTTGGTGCAACGTGGTCTTGCCCAAGAAACTTCGGATGCGCAACCGGACATTCGCTTGGTTGATTTACAACTGCTTCGTTCTGTTACGTTGAGTGATTTGTTTGAGTTTATGAATTATTCTAAAAGTGACCGCGACAACAGTAACGTCACACGTGCGCGCAAAGTATCCGCACTGCGGCGCTTTTTCTATTATCTCTCAGAAATAACCCATCAACTCGAAGATAACCCGGCTAAGAATTTAAGCTCTCCTAAATTACCTTCTCGTATACCCAAATACTTATCGCTTGACCAATCCATCGAGTTATTGCGACTGGCTAAACACAGCGCTTATCCGGAGCGCGACTATTGTATTTTGACACTGCTTTTGAATTGCGGTTTGCGGCGTGCTGAACTGGCAGGACTGAATTTAGCGGATGTACGCAGTGATAACACGCTACGGGTTATTGGTAAAGGTAATAAAGAACGTATATTATATCTGAACCAAGCTTGCCAGCAGGCCTTGGAGGCATATCTGCCCAAAAGGCCGGTAGAAGGCACAAAGGATAAAAAAGCGCTTTTTTACGGACGAACAAAAGAGCGTCTGAGTCTGCAAGGCGTGCACTATATTGTGAAGGGTTATTTGCGGCAGGTTGAGGGCGCCGAGGATTATTCTGCGCACAAATTACGCCATACAGCCGCCACGCTTATGTACCAGCAAGGCGGCGTGGATGTGTTGGTTCTAAAAGAGATTTTAGGACATCAAAACTTAGGAACCACCGAAATTTATACCCATACATCCAACACACAAATGAAACAGGCGGCCGATGCAAACCCGTTATCTACGCAAAAGCCTATATCTACATCCCCCGAAACCGAAAAAAGCACAGAAAAAGACGGCTGAATTAGCCGTCTTTTTTATTTTTCTCCAACTCCATAACTTTGCTAGAAATTTCACAAAACAAAGGTGTGGCTTTTCCATTGGTGTTTTGCGCATCCTCCGCCAAGACAGTCACCACATAGCGAGGGTTTTCTGCTGGAAAATAGCCGGTAAACCAACTTTGCACAACCGGGTTTCCCTCGTTGATTTGACCGGTTTCCGCTGTGCCAGTTTTGCCGGCGGCAGCATATAGTCCGGCTGCTTGTTTTCCGGTGCCGTCTGTCACCACTTTTTCCATCATTTTTTGGATAGCGGCCGCATTCTCCTGCGAAAGCACTCTCTCCCCTTCCCCGCTGTCTCTGACTGCAGGTGTAAACGTCCCGTTTTCGTCCACATATCCCTTAATAACGCACGCGGCAGGCAGCACACCACCGTTGGCAATAGCAGCGGTCATGCGCGTCACTTGCAGAGGCGAAGCGAGCAAATGTCCTTGTCCGAACGAAAAATTAGCCAAGGCGGCGTCGGTGGTTAATTCGTTTTCAGAAGGCAATACACCTTGAGGTGTTCCCAAACCATCTATAAGCGAGATACTCTGTGAAAAACCGAATTTCACAGCGGTGTTATATAATTTTTCTGCGCCCATCTCTTTTGCGAGTTGGATAAAATAGAGATTGCAAGATTGAGCGAATGCATTGGTCATATCCAGCGTTTGATGTCCCAAACGTTTGTGACAGTGAAACATTGTTTTTTGCACGGTCATACCGCCTGCGCAATCGTAACAACAAGCCATGGGAATGCCGTTTTCCAACGCAGCAGCTACCGTAACCGTTTTGAACACCGAACCACAGTCGTACAATGCCAACGCGCGGTTGATTAAGGCGCCGTTGTTTTCTTCTATGCTTTGGGCAACGTTGTCCGGATGGTATGCAGGAAAACTGGCCATAGCTAAAACCTCGCCGGATGATGGCTCCATCACCACCACAGCCCCTTTGGTGAGATAATTCGGCGCTGTATCCTCCACGATTTTTTGTATATCTTTTTGGATGGTTAGCACTACGCCGCCAGCAGAATGGTCAATGGTGTCTTGTATTTCGGGTTCAGCGCCCTTCAAATTCGTTCCGGTGCCGCTGATGGGATACGAAACCGATAAAGCGCCTGCATATTTCTCTAAAATCTCGTTACAAGCCGCCTCTATGCCGGTAATTCCTTCTCCCGTGCCGGTATCTGTATAGCCGATAAGATGCGCCGCTAACAAACGCGCTCCGTATCGTTTTGGCGAGAGAAACAAGCGCACCCCCTCCACAAAGGCAATCGGCTCATCCAAACAAAGAACCGCCGGTTTCCGAGCGAGTATCTGGGTGGAAAGTGCAGACAGGTTTTCTTTATCCAAAACGGTATTTAATCGCATAAGAAGCGTTTCATCCGGGAGAATAGCCGCATAATACGTTTTTTCTTCATTGACTAATGGTTGCATTTGCGCATCATAAATAGTGCCGCGTGTGCGATTTACAGTGAGCTTTACGCTATTTTCTCCAAAAGCAACCGGTTTGACCGCGTTATCTCCAACCAACGAATAGAGATGCACACCCAAAACGCCAAAAAACACAGTCAAAAAGCCAAACAAAACCCATACACGCTTTTTCAAAAAAAATCACCACCGAACACATTGTGTCCGGTGGTGTGGAAAAATATGCAAAAACATCATCCGTACATGCCGATTTTATAACGTCGACAGGTTGCTTCGTGTTGTGCATACGTTTTATTGAAATAGGTGATGCCGGTTTTATAGTCCGTAGCGAAGAAATAGGCTTGTGTGTGTGCCGGATCTGTGGACGGATTGAGCAGCGCCTCGATAGCCGCCAAACCGGGGTTGTTAATCGGTCCAACAGGCAATCCCTCTCGCTCATACGTATCATAAGCCGCGCTGCTCACCTCAATGCCACCGATAGCGGGCAGGATGCCGCGCACATAATCTCCGGTAGAATCGCATTGCAATTTTGCATAACCGGAACCGGGCGCCAATCGGTTGAACAATACAGCGGATACACCCTTCATATCCTTTTCGCTGGCCGCTTCACCTTGAATGATAGAGGCAAGGTTAATCGCCTCGTCAATGGTCAGGCCTTTGGCGGCAATAGCAGCGCGCATATCCGGGGTTAACTTATTCTGAAAGTTTTCCAGCATACGTTTAACAACGGTTTCACCGGAGCTTTGCAGATAAAAGTCGTATGTGTCCGGGAATAAATATCCTTCCAGCAGGTAAATGCGTCCTTTGTATTGATCTCCATCCTCAGCCGTCGGTATAGCCTGCACGAAATCAAATTCGTATGTAGCACGAATAACGGCTTCGTAGAAATCTTCTTTTTCACAAACGGAGGCATCCGCCAGCACTTGCGCAATTTCATCCACCGTGTATCCCTCTGGGATTGTAACGGTCGCGGTTTCTCGCGGCGTCATGGTTTGCAAAACATCTACCACAGCGGAATAGCCCATATCAGCAGTGAGAGTGAAGGCTCCCTGTTGATACTTGCCGTCCGAACGAGTCAATTTAGAGAAAACCCGAAAACAAATCGGATGTTCAATAATTCCTTTTTCCTGTAAAATAGCCGCGATTTGTTGGGTGCTGGAACCGGCCGGTATCTCAACGTCTATCGGTTTATCTGAACGATTGAACGCTAAGGCATCGGTAAGGAAGAATATAGCAAACCAAGCCAAAGCAACAGACAAAGCCAACACAAAAGCAGCGTAGAGTATTTTTTTTAAGCACCCATTTCCTTGGGGGTTTGTTTGCGCATGTGCCGGGGATGTCTCTTTTGGCATAAGCAGCGAGGAGTCCGGCTCTTCTTTGATGGCTTCTGTAATGGGGATGGCTGTTTCTTCGATTTGTTCCAGCTCTTCATCAAGCGTCAATTCTAACTTGAAATTCTGTATTTTCTCGGCTCGTTTGGCGCACGAGTCGTCCGACGAAACCGGGATTTTTTCTTCGTTGTTCTCAGAACCGATACGCTCTGTCATAACCATCCTCCTTTTCATTAAGGTTTGTTTGTACGGCGCAAATATTTTTCTGTTACAAGCAATTCAACCGGGCGATCATACCGCCCATGCGGCAAAGAACGCTGTACGCAATTGCTATAACAAAGACCAACCATATTTCCTTGAAAATTGGATAAAAAGCGGTCGTAATATCCTTTTCCGTAGCCCAATCGAAAACCGCTCCAATCATAACTGAACGCCGGCACCAAGCAAAGCCCGACGGTGTCCTCCGGCATAAGATTGTGCGGTTCCGGCTCCGGCTCCAAGACTCCAAATGCACCCGGTTTCAGGTCCTCCAATGCATGAATACGGTAAAATTCCATATTCCGCGTACCCGGTACACACCGCGGAACCGCAACAATTTTATCGTCTGACAAGGCCTGCCGAATGATGCGGTGCGTGTCCACCTCAATGGCCGTGGATACATACACAAGCAACACATCGTTTCGTTGGTATTGCCACAACCGCCGCACCTGATTAGCTATGGCTGCGTCGCGTTCATTCTTCACGTCTGGTGTTATAGCCTCTCGCAAGGCACGGTATTTAGCGCGCAATTCTTTTTTTATAGGGCGAATATCTGTTATAGACATTGGATAGCACTCCTAATAGAGGATGCGCAAGCAGGTGATACCAACTGCGCAACCAATTCTAATGCAAAATCAATCGCCACACCGGCACCTGCCGCCGTGGTAATATTACGGTCATGAACAACGCCGCCTTTGAAAAGTTCAGCCCCCTGCAACGCTTCTTCAAAGCCGGGATAACAGGTGGCTTTCGTTCCACGCAAAGCCCCTTTGTGCCCCAGAATGGATGGTGCGGCACAAATAGCCCCTATCGGTAAATCCTGTTGCAACGCATAGGATATAGCGGCTTGTACGGTTTCGGAATTTTCTAAGTTAACGGTGCCAGGCATACCGCCGGGGAGAATCACAGCCTCTAATTTTTCTAACACAAGCGCCGTTTCCGGCATATCCGCTTGGACGGTAATTGCGTGTGCGCCTGTTGGGGTATCGGTGCCGACGCCAATCGTTTTCACGCAAAGGTCTGCCCGTCGCAGAATATCCACCACAGCCAAAGCTTCTATTTCTTCAAATCCATCGGCCAGAAAAACGGCTATCATGTTTTTGCTTACCCCCTGCCCTATCGCTATTTTTACTCAATTCCCTAAACGGGAAGCAAATGCCGGACAGTGTCCCATCGCTTTCGTTAATGCGGTTTCCGTTACAGGAATCCACATGCATTCGCCCTCTATCCCGACGCCAAAATAAGAAAAGAATGGCTCTTGCGGGCCCAAAACAACCGCATTCTTCGGCAAAACCAGTGGGAGCGGTTGTATACCGCGGCGATATCCAAAACCAGCGTAATAATCAAACAGCTTGTCCTCTGCCGGATGCAGATATATAGCGTGATTTTGCTGCTTTTGGGTCTGTTGCACGGCAAAATTAAGCAAAAAGCCATAATATCTCCGCCCGCGATGCGACGGATGGGTGCACCCAGCATATAAGTAGTGAACGGGATATTCCGTTTGTTCATGCACAGCAACCGCCGGCAGAAGAAACAGCATAGACACCAAAGTGTCACCCACAAAAGCACAGCACGCCTGTTGTGTGATGTCGGTTAAAGAAAGAAACGCCCGAATATCTGCGGGTGTATCTTCGGTAAAACATATCTGCCAAAGCGACAACAACGCCTCACGGTCTTCCTCCTTCGCCATACGGCAGATACAAGCGTCCATCACAACATCTCCTGAAAACAGTTAAACAGTTTTTGGTGAATGACAGCGGGCGGGAACGGATTCTCGCCGTCACTGCAAGGCACCACGGTCCACCCTAAACGCTCGGCTGCATACAACGCCGCTGTGCGACATTGCTCTAAATAGTGTACGTCTCGTTCGTGGATATCCTTCTTCCCTTCGTCTCCGTCATAGCGTTTGGCTAATAAACGCTGGGAAACCTCCAAAGGCATGTCCAAGAATACCACTTTGTCTGGCTTGGGTAGTCCTAATTTATTGTATTCATAGTCTTCCAGCCAAACTAAGAAAGCATCCCACTCTTCTTTTGGCAATTTTGTCATTTGATGAATAGCATTAGAGGTCGTATAGCGTGCCGCTACAACCGGAACGCCGGCTACGTAATCCTCTTCCCAGAACGTTTTGTAACTCGCATAACGGTCAACCGCATAAAAAGAGGAAGCGGCATACGCGTTAACAGACGATGCAGAGCCGCCCAATTCACCATTGAGATACAGGCGTACCAAAGCGGACGAGGGCTGTTCATAATCAGGAAAACTGATATGGCGGCTGGTAATGCCGTCCTGTTCAAGGCGGGTACGGAGCAACTCTAATTGCGTGCTTTTTCCGCTGCCGTCCAATCCATCAATTACAATTAGTTTTCCCATGTTATGGCTCCTTCTTTTCGCGCAACGCAGCATAACGCGCGCGCACCTGGGTTACCTGTCCACAGGTCATTTTGCCTTCCGGACAAGCACCCACCGTACACGGCGGCCCAGCTCTGTGGAAAATATGCGGGGCGGTTTCCATGCACAAGGCGTACATTTTCTCCGCTAATTCACGAATCTCCCATTGCGCGCGGTTACAGCAACGATGACGGAAGAAATTCATCAACGAGCGAGCGTTCATGGTCATAATCAGTTTGGTGGTGCAAGCATTCGGCAACACAAAGCGTGCGTCCTCAATCGCCTTTTTTTCGGCCGCTCGCGAGGCCTCTTTCTCCCCCATGCCGCTATCCATCATGGCTTTCATGTGTTTCTCTTTTAACAAAGCCGTAAGCGCGTCATAATGGGCTTGGTCCTCTTCCATAGCACGGCGATATTCCGCGGCCGCTTCCGGAATGTCCGCAATTTCCGGCGGTAGCACATAATCAAACATTTTCTCTGCCACATAGCGCTGGCTTTGCACGCTGTACGAAGCCATGCGATGACGCGTAAGCTGGGCTAACAACGAGCGCGACACGCCCTCAACACCAAAGGTGAAAACCGCGTGCTCGATAGGACTTTCGTGCCCAATTTCTGCCAGCATGTCCACAAAAGAGGCTGTTTTTTCTTCACTCAGGCCATCCATGACCGTGTCAATAGTAGCCGGCGAATAACACAATTTAGCCGACGCTGCAATAATCTTTTCGGGAACAGGGGTGTGTGCAATTAGCGAAACTTTCATACCCATCTCTCCTTTTCTAAAAGTATAACAGAACAGCCACCTTTTTTCAACCCTAAACCACACGGAAAGCAACGGATTAACAGATTTTTTCTTATAGTTTTGGATTTTACTTGCTTTTTTTTGGAATTGTGGTATACTTATTAAGAAATGCGTTGACCGAGAGAGTACGTCTTTGCTCTACACCGCCCCAGAGAGGATTGTGTTTGCTGTGAGCAATCCGCGGCTGTAAAAGACGGAAGTTCACTCGCGAGCGGTTGGGTTGAAAGAATAGTAGGCCCGGACGGCAGTCCCCGTTATCGGACACAAAAGTGTTTGCTTTTGCAAAAACCAGGGTGGTACCGCGGAGAGTAATGCCTTCGTCCCTATATAGGGACGGGGCTTTTTTTATTGCAAAAAGACAGATACACATTCCATTTGAAAGGCGGCTCAAACATGAAAGAACAATTAAACGCATTACGCGAAGCAGCGTTAAAAGAGTTGGAAACGTTGCAAAACCCTAAGGAGTTAGAGGATTTCCGCATCCGCTATATGGGAAAAAAAGGATCCGTCACCGGCCTTTTACGCGGCATGGGTGCCTTGCCGGCAGAGGAGCGCCCCGCTATGGGTCAGTTGGTGAATCAACTGCGTCAAGAGTTGGAACAGGCGGTAAGTGAAAAAGCGCAAGCTATTCAGAATCAACTGCAAGAAGAAAAACTGGCCGCGGAGCAACTGGACGTTACCATGCCCGGTAAAACAGTGAAGAGCGGCGGTTTGCATCCGCTCAACGTGGTGCTCAACGATATCATAGACATCTTTCAATCGATGGGATTCGATGTTGTTGACGGCCCGGAGGTAGAAACGGATTATTACAACTTCCAGGCACTCAACGTGCCGGAGGACCACCCCGCGCGGGATATGCAAGACACCTTCTATTTGGCCGAAGGGCTGCTGTTACGCACACAGACATCGGCGGCACAAGCGCGTACACTGGAACAGCGCAAGCCACCCATTCGTATTATCTGCCCCGGCCGTGTGTACAGAGCCGACGAAGTCGATGCCACTCACTCCCCCGTTTTCCATCAAATTGAAGGACTGGTTATCGACAAGGGCGTCACCATGTGCGATCTGAAAGGTGTTTTAGAACAATTTGCTCAGGAAATTTACGGAGAGGACACCAAAGTGCGTTTCCGTCCCTCCTTCTTCCCCTTCACCGAACCTAGCGTAGAGGTGGACGTAACCTGTTCCGAGTGTGGCGGCAAAGGTTGTCGCGTCTGCAAAGGTGCCGGCTGGATTGAGATCTTGGGCGCCGGTATGGTGCACCCCAACGTGTTGCGCATGGGCGGCATCGATCCCGAAGAATACACCGGCTTTGCGTTCGGCATTGGTTTGGACCGTTTGACAACCACTCGCTATAAAATCAGCGATATCCGCCTGCTGTTTGAGAACGACCTGCGTTTCCTCGAACAGTTTGACCGCTAAAAGGAGGTAGTGAACATGTATATTTCTTTAAGTTGGCTGAAACGATATGTGGACATCGACGTTCCGGTAGACGAATTATGCGACAAGATGATTCGCAGCGGTTTTGAGGTTGAGGATATACAAGACCTCTC
>JAFPCP010000030.1 GCA_017423825.1 Clostridia bacterium
ATAATAGCATTGTTTGCACGTTAAAGCAAGCGGAGGGAACAAAGTTATGCAAAAAACAAATGTAATGCGAATTCTTGACAAAGCCAAGATTTCATACAAAACTGTGGAATACGAGGTAGACGAATCCGACCTTTCGGGTGTGCATATAGCGGATATTACAGGTATGAACCCCGGATGTGTTTTTAAAACACTCGTTGCAAAGGGCGACAAAACGGGTTGTGTGGTATTCTGCATACCGTGTGACGAAGAGGTTGACCTCAAGCAGGCGGCGCGAGTTTCGGGGAATAAAAAGGTGGAGTTTCTGCCACTTAAAGACCTTCTCCCCACAACGGGATACATCCGCGGCGGTTGCAGTCCTATCGGTATGAAAAAGAAGTTTCCTACTTTTATAGACGAAAGTGCACTCTCCTTCGGCGAAATTTCCGTGAGCGGAGGAATGAGAGGTCTGCAGATAATTTTATCGTCGACAGTCCTCGGAGATTTTACGGGAGCAAAATTTACAACTTTAACGGGAGATAAAAATGACTGATAAAAAAACATCCATACTAGCAAAGCTGTGCCTCCTTTCGGCGACAATTATTTGGGGCACGACCTTTTTCATAATGGAGGATACCATACAGAACATCGGTATTTTCACACTGCTCGGCCACCACCCGGAACAATCCGCGGGAGATAGCATAGTCCGTGAAGGACGGACAATGGGGCAGTATGTAATACAAAGCCGCGGCGAGCACCGCAGGCCACACGCACAGCATCCACCGCAACCACATGGGCTGTTGTTTGTTCATGCCTTCTCTCCTTTCAAACAAAAAGGGTGCCACGGCTCGCCGTACACCCAACATATCCAGTATATCACAAAATGAGGAAAAGGTGTTAGTAAAAATTTTGCAGCAAAAGTTAGCCAATTTGCGAATAGACAATGCCGTGTTTTCGGGCTATACTATAACCAGAGAAAGACATAGAGAAACGAAAAAACCGTGAAGCAGACGGTAGAAAGGGGACTGATTCCAATGGCGTATACAGATGAACCACCCGTTTCGCAACAAAAATCTATACAGAAAGGAATGAGTCCGAAGAACAGGTAACTTTACGAACAACCGCCCATACGGTTTGTTAGAACGATAAGAGTAGATGATATACCTTACTTTGTGTAAAATGGAGAACCCAATGAATAAACAGTTGTCCCAGACGAGACAAGCAAAAAATTATAAGAAATGGTGAGTCCCATGCACAAGTAAAATTTCCACAAAAATCTAAAAGGAGCGCCGGCTGGTCTAGCCGTCGCTCCTTTTTCTATTGTTTATTTATTAGCCAAAGCATCGCACAACGGTGGTGAGCAAGCCGCACACCAGCACTCCCAGCGCGGTCGGCAACAAGGCCGCAATCAGCGTCCAACGCCAACTGCCGGTTTCCTTGCGTATGGTCAGCAGCGTGGTGGAGCAGGGCCAGTGGAACAGCGAGAACAAAATGGTGCTCGCGGCGGTGTGCCACGTCCAGCCGTTGTCCACCAGGATTTGGCGCAACAGGGCTACATCCCCGATGTCTGTTAAACTGCCTTGCGCAAGATAGATGGTCAGCGTGAGCGGCAGCACGATTTCGTTGGCGGGAAATCCCAGAATGAAGGCGAGCAGGATAGCGCCGTCGAGGCCGAGCCACCGCGCCGGCGTGTCTAAGAGCGCCGCGCCGTGCGCGAGCAGACTTTGTCCGCCGAGGGATATATTTGCTAACAACCAAATAAGCAGCCCCGCCGGGGCGGCCACGGCCGCTGCCCGCCCCAGTACGAACACCGTGCGCTCCCACAACGAGCGCACAATGACCTGCCCGATTTGTGGGCGGCGGTAGGGGGGCAATTCCAGCACGTAGGAGGAGGGGGTTCCGCGCAACAGGGTGTCGGCTAACAAGCGTGTCATGCCAAATGTGGCGAGGACACCCAACAAAACTACGGCCGTGAGCAACAGGGCGGCCACGCCGCCACCGCCACCGCCGATGAAAAACAACGTGATAAGGGTGAGCAGGGTGGGGAATCGGCCGTTGCAAGGCACGAAACTGTTGGTGAGGATGGCGAGCAAGCGTTCTCGCGGCGAATCGATGATGCGGCAGCCGACCACACCCGCCGCGTTGCATCCAAAGCCCATGCACATGGTGAGTGCTTGCTTGCCGCAAGCGCGGCAACGGTGAAACGGCCGGTCAAGGTTATACGCGATGCGCGGCAGAAACCCGGCGTCCTCTAACAATGTGAACAGCGGGAAAAAGATGGCCATGGGCGGTAGCATGACGGATACGACCCAGGCGAGCACCCGGTAGACACCGAGCACCAACGCGCCGTGCAGCCACTCCGGTGCTCCCCAGTGGTGGAACAGGGCGGTGAGTTGCTCCTGTCCCCAGAATAATGCCGTGGAGAGATAGCGGGAGGGGATGTTGGCGCCTTGAATGGTCAGCCAGAAAACAAAAGCGAGCAGCAAAAGCATCAGCGGATACCCGTAGCGCCGGCTGGTGATAAGAGTATCCACGCGGCGTTGCATAGGGGGGCGCTTTGGCTGGGGAATACGCACGACCCCTTCGCATACAGTGTGCGCTTTTTGCACGATTGCGGTCACCAGACAGTCCTGCCAAGCGTCCTCGGTCAGCCCTTGCTCCGCGAGCGCTTGTCGCTCCTGCGTGATGGCCGCGGCCAACACCGCATCCGCCCGTAAGGTGGGTGGTAGATTCTGTTGCAGGGTGGCGTCCGCGTCGGTGGCGCCATCCAGCAGCCGCAGGGAAAGCCAGCGGCTATTAAACCGCCCGCCCGCTTGTTTTTCTACGAGCGGGTGCAAATGCGTGACGGCCTGTTCCACCGCCGGTGGATAGGTCACCGGATGCGCCCGCGGCACGCGGGGCGCATCCATCATCCGGTCGAGTGCGTGCAGCAACGCTTGCAAGGTGCTTTTGGTGTGGGCTATGGTGCGCACGACCGGGATTCCCAGCCGCTTTTGCAGTTCGGGAAGGTGTATATGCATGTGACGGCGGTGCGCCTCGTCCATCAAATTGACGCAAAGAATCGCCGGCACACCGGTTTCGATGATTTGCAAGGCAAGGTTCAGGTTGCGTTCCAGGCAGGTGGCGTCGCACACCACTACCACCGCATCCGGCTGCTCGAAACAGATGAAATCACGGGCCACCTCTTCTTCCGCGGAGTGGGGAAACAGGGAATAGGTGCCGGGTATATCCACCAATAGGTAGTCGTATCGGTCGGTGGAACAATGACCTTGTGCGTTGGTGACGGTTTTGCCGGGCCAGTTGCCGGTGTGTTGGTGCAACCCGGTCAGGGCGTTGAAAACGGTGCTTTTCCCGACGTTCGGGTTACCGGCCAAAGCGATAACGCGCGTATTGGCG
>JAFPCP010000031.1 GCA_017423825.1 Clostridia bacterium
CGGGCGAAAATGGCTTGTTTTGTTGTCTTCTATATATATGGTGTTAATGATCTGCTCCGCATACGGTATGCCTTGCCGTTGTATTTCCAGCAGCATATTGGTCTCATATTCAAACCGTTCGCCGGTCACCGACAGAAATTGCGGCAAATAACAGGTGGGAATCGCACGCAAGCCGGTTTGTGTGTCCTGCAACCGCATGCCGCACAGATACCGCATGGTCAGACAAGACGCCACATTCCCAAACCGGCTGCGAAACGGCACCTGCGGGTTGCTGAAATCCCGCGCACCCAACCACACCACATCACGGCTCTGCTCCATCTTTCGAACAAGACAGCACACGTCTTCCACGGTGTGTTGGCCGTCGCCGTCCACCGTAACCACACCGGAACAATCCGGCTGCCCGGCGAGCACGTGAGCGAAGGCCGTTTTGAGGGCACGGCCTTTCCCCTTGTTTTCGGCATGCTGCAACACCGTAACCTCCGGCCGTTCGGCAAGACGCTCAAACGGCGCCGTATGCGTGCTGTCGCTACCGTCATTGACCAATACAATGCGAGAAAAACCAGCCTCTATCAACCCCTCTACAACCCGCTCCAACTTCTCATCCGGGTTAAGGGAAGGAATAACCACCGTCGCCTGCATGGACGTCCCTCCTTTTTGTCTGCGCTGTACAATCTATCTATAAATATACTGCAAACGGCCCTTTCTGTCAACGCAAGAAAGGGCAACGGTCACACCGTTGCCCTTTTCGTTGTTTATTTCTTTTTACCTGTCAGGCGGTTCAGCAAATACACGCACCCGATGAGCACGGCGGTAACCACAAAGATGCCTAGCATCCCCTGGCCCATCAACGGCAAACTTTTCAAAAAACTATCTACACTAATGGCTGTTAACATAACACAATTCCCTCCTCTGATTTTACCCGACCAAACTCATAATCAAACCGCCGGCAATCACCGACGCAATCTGACCGGATACATTCACACCGATAGAATGCATTAACAGGAAATTCTGATTATCCTCTGCCAAGCCCATTTTGTGCACCACACGCGCCGACATCGGAAACGCCGAAATGCCAGCAGCCCCAATCATGGGGTTGAGTTTTTTCTTGGTGAACAAATTGAGGAATTTGGCAAACAGCACGCCGCCCACCGTATCGAAGATAAACGCAACCAAGCCGAGGCACATGATCAGCAGCGTATCCCATTTCAGGAATTTGTCCGCCTGCATTTGACAGGCAATGGTGATGCCTAAGAACAACGTGACGAGATTTGCCAGCACCTTTTGCGCCGTTTCAGACAGGGAGTTGAGCACCCCGCACTCACGAATGAGGTTGCCGAACATCAAGAAGCCTACCAACGCGACCGAGGCGGGCGCCACAATGCCGGCAATCATCGTGATAATAATTGGGAACAGAATCCGCGTCGTCTTGGAAACGTCCTTTTGCTCATACGGCATACGAATGAGCCGCTCTTGCTTGGTGGTAAGCAATCTGATGACCGGCGGCTGGATAATCGGCACCAACGCCATATACGAATACGCCGCCACCATGATAGCGCCCATGTAATTGGAACCCAGCTGATTCGCCACCACAATAGAGGTGGGGCCATCGGCCGCACCGATGATGGCGATGGAGGCCGCGTCTTTGAGCTCAAACCCGAACAGCGAAGCCATCGACAACGTGAAGAAAATACCAAACTGCGCCGCTGCACCGAATATCATGAGTTTCGGATTGGATAACAGCGGGCCGAAATCAATCATTGCGCCGATGCCGATGAACAGAATGAGCGGGAACAGCTCATTGGCGATACCGGCGTTGAACAGCACGGTCAGCACGCCCTCTTCCCCCACTGCACCGGACAAAGGCAGGTTCACCAAAATGGCGCCAAAGCCCATCGGCAACAGCAGCGTCGGCTCCATATCCTTTTTGATGGCGAGATAGATGAGCACACCGCCCACAATCCACATCACAATTTGCTTCCAACTCATGGCATCGAAACTCTCTGCCAGCATATTCAATATGTCCATAAATAAACCTTCCTTTTCTGTCGTTCGGCGGCGAGTCGCCCTCATCAAAACGAGACCAGTATACCACATTTTTTCGTCGTATACAAGTCCATAATCAAAAAATTGAACGCAAAGAAACCGCCCCAGCGGGCGGCCTCTTTTATCGGTTGGTATACATTTTTTCGTAATACTCTTGATATTCGCCGGAGATAATGGCTTCCCACCAATCGGTATTCTCCAAATACCAGGCGATCGTTTTGTCGATGCCGTCGGCAAATTTTGTATCCGGCAGCCAGCCGAGCTCCCGATGAATCTTGGTGGGGTCGATGGCATAGCGCATATCATGCCCTTTGCGGTCCGCCACATACGTGATTAGACTTTCGGGTTTGCCGAGTTTTTGGCAAATGAGTTTCACAATGTCAATGTTGCGCATCTCGTTGTGCCCGCCGACGTTATAGATCTCCCCGACTTTGCCCTTGTGTATAATCAAATCGATAGCCTTGCAATGATCCTCTACATACAGCCAATCCCGCACGTTCTCCCCTTTTCCGTACACCGGTAGCGGTTTATCATTAAGCGCATTGGCAATCATCAGCGGAATCAGTTTTTCCGGAAAATGATAGGGGCCATAGTTGTTGGAGCACCGGCTGATGCTCACCGGCAAGCCATACGTTCTGTGATAGGCGAGCACCAACAAATCCGCACTCGCCTTGGAAGAGCTGTACGGGCTGCTGGTGTGAATGGGGGTTTCTTCGGTGAAGAACAAATCCGGCCGGTCGAGCGGCAGGTCACCGTAAACCTCGTCGGTGGAGACTTGGTGATACCGGGTGATACCGTATTGACGGCAAGCATCCATCAGCACCTGTGTGCCAAGTATGTTTGTCTGCAAGAAAATCTCGGGATTTTCAATCGAACGGTCAACATGGCTTTCCGCCGCAAAGTTGACGACTACATCCGGCTTTTCGGTTTCAAAAATCTCATAGATGCCTTTGCGGTCGCAGATGTTGGTTTTGTAAAACACAAACTGCGGATTCTCCATCGCCTCTTTGAGGGTGGACATGTTGCCGGCATATGTCAGACAATCCACACAAACGATTCTGTACGTAGGATATTTGTCCAACATGTAATACACAAAATTGGAGCCGATAAACCCGGCGCCACCGGTTACGAGGACGGTCATTATTTCTCCTCCTTGACGAGCGAAATCAGATACTGACCGTAATCGGTCATTTTTAGAGATTCGCCAATTTTTAGCAGTTGAGCATCGTTGATAAATCCTCGCCGCCAAGCGATTTCCTCGATGCAGGAAACGTAGAAGCCTTGACATTCCTGTACGGTTTTAACGAAATCGGACGCTTTGAGCATCCCCTCCGGTGTACCGGTGTCCAGCCAGGCCATGCCGCGGCCAAGAAGCGCCACGTTCAGCTCACCCATTTCCAAATAGGCGTTATTGACCGCTGTGATTTCAATTTCGCCGCGGGGCGACGGTTTGACGTTTTTGGCAATCTCGACCACGCGGTTGTCATAGAAATACAACCCCGGCACCGCGTAATTGGACTTGGGGTGTTCCGGCTTTTCTTCGATGGAAACCACCTTGTGGTTTTCATCAAACTCCACCACGCCAAAGGCGCGAGCGTCCTTCACCGGATAGCCGAAAATGGTCGCGCCCGTTTGAGTGTCCATCGCTTTGCGCAATGTCTTTGTCAGGTGCGGGCCATAGAAAACATTGTCCCCCAAAATGAGGCACACGCTGTCGTCACCTATAAACTCTTCTCCAAGGATAAAGGCGTCGGCCAAACCGCGGGGACTTTCCTGCACTTTGTACGAGATGGAAATGCCCATTTCCTCGCCGTCACCCAACAATCTCTCGTATATCGGCGTGTCATCCGGCGTCGAGATGATTAAAATCTCGCGAATGCCGGCCAATAACAAAATGGAAAGCGGGTAGTACACAAGTGGTTTATCATAAATGGGTAACAACTGCTTGGAAACCGCCTTTGTCATAGGGTAAAGGCGTGTACCTTTACCCCCGGCCAAGATAATGCCTTTCACCATTCATTCCCCCTCAATCGAGTATAATATCGCAAATCCTATCCACCATATCGACAGTCAAATCCGCGAACAGCGGTAGCGTAAGAATATTGGCCGCGACGCGCTGTGCAACCGGTGTCTTTTCGGTGCCGGCCGTTTCGTACTCTTTATAACAGTCGAGCCCGTTTATCAGCGGATAGAAATATTTTCTCGCCACAATGCCGTGTGCTTGCAGCGCTTCAAACACGGCGTCCCGCGTATATGTCTGCCCATCAAACAAAACCGGGAAATACGCATAATTTGGTTTCACGTGCGGCTGTTCCGGGCACAAGGTGATCCCCTTGACAGCGCCCAGCCGCTCTCTGTACCGCTGCACCGCACGCCCTCTTTTTTCAATTTCCTCGTCGAGATGCCGCAGGTTGCAAAGCCCCATGGCGGCTTGAAACTCGTTCATTTTGGCGTTCGTGCCTATGTATCGTCCATCTTCGGGCGTGTGTAATCCAAAGTTTTTCTTATCATCCAGCACCGGCCCAAGCGCCTCGTCGCGGTAGGTGACGGCGCCCCCTTCGATGGTGTTGAACACCTTCGTGGCGTGGAAACTATACATGGAGGCATCCCCAAAGTTGGCGGAACTGACCCCCTGATAGGTCACGCCAAAGGCGTGGGCCGCATCGTAAATCACCTTTAATCCATGCCGCCGGGCAATCGCCTCTATCGCTTCCACATCGCACAAATTACCATATACATGAACCGGCACAATGGCACAGGTCTTTTCGGTGATAAGGCTTTCGATTTTTGTCACGTCCATCGTATAATGCACCGGCTCGATGTCGCAAAAGACCGGCACAAGCCCCGTGCGCGCAATCGCGTGGGTGGTGGAGGCAAACGTGAATGGAGTCGTAATTACCTCACCCCCGGCGGGAAAGTTCATCGCAGAGAGCGCGCCCTCCAAAGCCAAGTGCCCATTTGTATACAACGTGATGTGCGGGGTGTCCAAATAGGCTTTTAACGCCGTTTCAAACTGCTTATGCTTGGCTCCCATGTTGGTGAGCCAACGGGACTCCCACAGCTCTTTGATTTCTGCACAATACTCCTCATACGAGGGCATCGAAGAGCGGGTTACATTAATTCTGGTTTGTTCCATATCCAATACCTCAAACCCCTTTTTACCGTCTGGACGCGCACAGCCGCAAACCGCCGTTGTACGGGGCTGCGTTATGTTTCAATGATTCCGCGCCGTTGCCGTTTTCTCATAATTTTTCTCTTAACGCCGTCCCATCCGCGGTGCTTAATCACCAAAAGCAGCGCCTCTATGCGCCGCTTAAAGGCGCGCAACGGCCGGCCGCTGGCCAGCGTACGGCCTTCCAATTCGCGGTAGTCCGTATCCGGCACCATGTACTGCGGATGCTTCAAGGGGAACTCGTATTCATAGGTTTTCATGTTGAATATACCGCGAATGGCTTTGGGCAACAGTTCATATTCGCTCGCATGGGCGCTATCCGCCGTGCAGCCTATGTTACACATCATGTTGTATTTCGGCACGATAAACAACTGGTGGTGCGCGTACACATTAAAGCGTTGATAAAACTCGCCACCAGCCACGTGGCCTTCATACACCTCTTGTTTGGCGTACATTTGCATGCGTTTGGAGAACACGGGCGCGTGTTTGGTGTGTTGTTTGAGCAAGCGGAAGGTGTAAGGGTCGTCCCCGTACGCAAAAGCGTTTTCTCTATACGCAAACGAGCGTTTCCAGGTGGCCAAACCCCAAATCGCCCCGCGCTCACAGAAAAAGTAGTCCGCGCTGGCCTGTTCCCACACACCGGCATGGTTCATAGCCGCAATGGCGGTGATACGGGTGTCGTCTTTGTATTTTTCCAACAACTCCGCGCAAAAGCGGAAATACGAAACAGACGGCAGTTGGTCGTCTTCGAGGAAAATGCAACGGTCCACCTTGGACCAAATGAGGTCAGCGCCTTTGCGCCCCATGGTGTACAGGCCGTTGTTTTGCTCCTCATATAGTTTGTATACCGTACAATCCCAGTCGATTTGCGTATCAAACAGCGCGCGGTTTTGCCGAATGGCTTCCCACTCGGCTTCATTGCGACCGCCGTCGGAGATTAAAAACAAAATGGAAGGGCGCGCCTGTTTAAGCACCGCAAACTGCTTTTGCTGGCACTCTGGACGAATCCATACGTTGACGCGCACCGGCACGTCGACCAAATACGGTTTGACATCATTCATAGTATATTCCGACTACCTTTCCACCCGACTCACGGGTTTACTTACGCCTCTTTATCTTTTGAATCAGCTGCTGTCTTTCGGCTTTGGAGATATACCCAAACCACATCGTCAAGCCAAAAAGAACGGCCACCAATCCGGCCTTGATAAACAGGCCGGCCCACCCCGCGAGCGGCACCCGGTTGGTGATAAGCAGACCGAGCACGATGGTGATGGCATAACACGGAATGGCTTTCAAATAGCATTTTTTATAGAACGTGAACACGTCAATGCCGGCTTTCCTCTTGTATACCGTATTCATGTACGAAATGTTGGCAAGCGACGTCACGGCGGTGCCGATACACACGCCGAGCGCCCCGACGTACATGGACACGACGTACGACAATGCGAGACCCAGCACGCCGGTAACACACATGCAAATGGCCTGGTATTTAATGAGTTTCTTAGCAATGACGGTGGTATGTGCAATCTGTTGGGTGGAGGATATCAGCGTCGGAAGCAGAATCAACATCGCCAGATAATAGGTTTTTCTAAAATCCGGACCCATCCAATTGACCATAAATTCCTGCCCCACGCAGACAAACCCAACGAACACAAGGCCCAGCACAACCACTTGGTACTGCCCGACTTTTATCATGAGGTTCAGAATACCGTCCTCTTTTTTGTCGGCAATATAGCGCGATATGCGTGGCAAAAACAAACCGTTGACCGCCGTCGCCAGCGTGTAAAAATACCCTTCCAACGTCACCGCCGGTGCATACAGCGCAATCTCTATCGTGTTCGAGGTCATCGCCAACACGGATGGCGCAAAGCTGTGCGTAAACCGCTGCATCAGACTGATAATCGCGGTCCAAACGGTGAAACTAAACAAGGTGCGATAGATGCCCTTTTCCACCTGACGGAAATTGACCCGCACCGGCACGTTTGTCCTGACAATGGTAAACTTAACCAACAACCCGAGCAGTTCAAACAGAACGTTTAAGCCCACCACCGTGGTGACGCTGTTGGAAAAGCGCAACGCAATCACTACCGCTGCCACAGTCGCGACCTTGGTGCACAGCGTGCACAATTTCAACTGCACAAACTTCTCATACGCATTGAGCAGGCCGTTGAGCGGAGACAGCGGAAAAGAAATCGCGTGTGAAAAAGCCACCAAGATATACAATATGCGGAACTGTTCTATCTCCGCCGGTGTCAATTTGACATAAATAGAGTCGATAAAGAAGTAGACGACCACCAAGGTGACTACAATCAAGATATCAATCGCTATGTACAGCTTGTATATGGCGCCCATAATGTTGTTGACGCCCTGCTGATTACCCTCGGCGCGATATTTGGATACAAAGCGAGAAACCGCCGATCCCAAACCGAAATCCAGCAAAAATATGTTGATGAGAGAAATCGCCAACGTGTATAAGCCGTAGTTGGCGCGACCGATTTTGTCCACCATCCAGGGGGTATACAGAAGTCCTATGAGCGTTGTAACGCCGAGGGCGACGTAGGAAATCAGCGCCCCCCATTTAATTTGACTGCTGCTTTTTTGTGTGTTCATACGCTATACCTCAACACGTGTATGCCGCTATGCAAGGCCGGCATCCTGCGTTCATCGTTTATAATTAATTTTTAGTACAACATACTAAGAAAAAAAATTCAAGATTTCACAGCGAGTTTTAGTGCAAACTTATAACTAATCGGATAAAAGAATGGCAAAAAAATGATTTCCTGTCACAAATTGTCTGTAATTATTTTCGGCAACAAACACACACTATGTCTGCAAGCGCAAACAATTTACAGCGGCAAAACCGCTTGTGTAAAAGTGAGGTGTAACAGCATGAACAACAAGAGCATCGTTCCCGAGGCTCGCGAGGGCTTGAACCGCTTCAAAATGGAGGCTGCCAACGAGGTTGGCGTGACCTTGAAGCAGGGTTACAACGGCGACCTGACTTCTCGTCAGGCCGGCTCCATCGGCGGTCAGATGGTCAAAAAGATGATCAAGGCCTACGAAGAGAACAACCTGAAATAAGCTATTCCCCATTTCCCTGGCCCGGAGGCAATCGGTCTCCGGGCCTTTCCTTTTGTTACGCGGGATAAATAATCGCAAAACTTTTGGGAAATCTATTGACAAACCTTGGAAAAAGGGTATAATATATGCGTTGTAGCGACAACATTGCGGAATTGTGTAAGGGTAGCACGACAGTCTCTGAATCTGTTTGTCGCGGTTCGAATCCGTGTTCCGCAGCCAAAAAGGGCCGTCTCTTTTTTGAGAAAAGAGACGGCCCTTTTTTATTGTGCAAAAAAGCACGTTTTTAAGCGACATAACACGCAAACGCCATTGACAAAACAAGGAAATTACGCTATCATACGAGATAGTAAAAATAAAGGGGATGGTTAATTCATGAAGGTTCTTAACTATATGAATTTCGTAAGACATTACGAGCCTCGTATGGGAAATGACGCTTTATCCAGAGAGGTTCTTTATGAAACGACGGTAAAGCAATTGGAATTGGCGCGAGAGTTTAAGATAGCCAGCACATTCTTGCTGCAATACGACGCTCTCATCGACGAGAGATATATAAACCTATTCAAAGACGAAGTGGATGAACACACCGAGCTCGGTCTTTGGTTCGAAATCGCCCGTCCTCTCACGGACAAAGTGGGCCTCGAATGGCGCGGCGAAGAAAACGTGACTTGGGATTGGAAGATCATCCCCGGCTTCCCGATGGCGTATACGCAAGAGGAGCGCAAAGCCATGATTGACGAGGCCATGAACACATTCCGGGATATTTACGGCTTTTATCCCAAGAGCGTGGCCAGTTGGCTGATCGACTCCTACACCGCGCAATATCTGAGCGAGCAATACGATATTTCCATGCTGGCTTTCTGCCGCGACCAGACAAACACCGACGCTTACACCCTCATCGGCGGGTATTTTAACCAGGCGTATTACCCCTGCAAAAACAACATCTTCACACCGGCACAAAGCCCTGAGAACCAACTCAAAACGCCGGCTTTCCGTCTGCTCGGTTCGGATCCCGTGCACAACTATGATGATAATAAATACTCCGGCGGCACCGAAAAACACACCTGCTACACCTTGGAGCCGGTGTGGGAGAGCGGCCGCGATCCCAAAATCGTCGACTGGTTCATCCGCACCTATTACGACAACGAGGATTTGGGCTTCTCCTATGCGCAAATCGGCCAGGAGAACAGCTTCGGTACGACGCACAAGTTCCTCCCCGCGCTGAGAATGCAGTTGGAAAAATTCACGCAACGCAAGGATATCCAATTCCAGACCATGCGGGAGACCGGTGAATGGTTCAAGAAAACCTACACCCGCACACCCGCAACCTGCGTGACCGCTTTGGATGACTGGGCGACCGGCAACGATAGCATCCAGTCCATCTATTACGATTGTCAAAAATACGTTGCGAACATTTTCCGGCACAAAAACAAGATTTTCATCCGTTGTTTATACCTGTTCGATGATCGCAACACCGAATATTACCTCACCAAACCGTGTGAGACATGGAACGCTACCTACGAGAATCTGCCGGTTGTGGATACGCTTATCTGGGAAGACAACGACGGACTTTTGTTGGATACGGATGCCGTCGCTTTCACTATTGACAAAACCGACGACCATTCCATCAAAGTCTCTTGGGGTGATAAAGAGGTGACCTTCTGTGAAGATGGCATCCACATGAAGAACATCACCGCCACGTTCAACACAAACGGCAACCAAGCCAACATCGTCCCCGGCGAGCAAGCCTTGACCTACACCTTCAATGACATTCCCTATTCCCTGTCGGTCGAGGGCGGAAAAATCGCCACCAAGGACGGGGTTTGCACCTTCACCCCGGATGAAAACGAACTGCACTTTTCTGTGCAATAAGTTTCTTTCGTTTAGTTTTACCAAGGGCGGCTCAGATTTTGTCTGAGCCGCCCTTTTTTACGTATATCCACCAGTAAAAGAAGCTGCCGCTTTGCACACAGCAAAGCGGCAGTTTGTTTTATTCGTCTTGCTGAAAAAGGTCTGTGGAAAGATACCGCTCACCGGTATCCGGTAACAACACGACAATGCGTTTTCCGGCGTTTTCGGCGCGCATCGCCACCTGCGTAGCGGCATGCAACGCAGCACCGGCGCTGATGCCGACCAAAACGCCCTCCTGCCGCACCAACTGCCGTGCGGCGGCATACGCCTGCGCTTCGGCAACCGGGATGATTTCATCATACACCGCCGTGTCCAACGTATCCGGCACAAAGCCGGCGCCGATGCCCTGTAACCCATGCGCACCCGCAGCCCCGCCGGACAACACCGACGAACCGGCCGGTTCCACACCTATCACCTGCACAGACGGATTTTGCTCTTTCAAATACCGCCCCACACCCGAAAGGGTGCCACCGGTGCCGACGCCGGCCACAAAAACGTCCACCTTCCCATCGGTATCCTGCCAAATTTCCGGTCCGGTGGTATCATAATGCGCGCGCGGATTGGCGGCATTCACAAATTGGCCCGGCTGAAAACTGCCCGGCGTCTGCGCCGCTAACTCGTCGGCACGCGCAATCGCCCCTTGCATACCGAGCGCTCCGTCGGTCAGCACCAACGTAGCACCGTATGCCTGCAACAAAGCCCGTCGCTCGGCACTCATGGTCTCCGGCATAGTCAACACCACCCGGTATCCCCTGGCCGCGGCAACCGCTGCCAGACCAATTCCGGTGTTGCCGCTGGTGGGTTCAATGATCGTTGCGCCGGGCTGTAACACGCCGCGCGCTTCGGCATCCTCCAACATGGCGAGCGCCACACGGTCTTTCACGCTGCCGGCAGGGTTCATGCATTCTAATTTGGCCAGCAAAATTGCCGGCAATTCCCTTGCGTTTCGATACTGAGACAATTCCAGCAACGGTGTATGACCAATCAAATCGGTCAGGCTATGCGCAATACGCATGGCAGTCCTCTCCTTCTCACAACAATATGCCAAATCACATTTTCCCTATTATACACCCCGCTCGCACGCCGTGTCAAGGCAAGCGACCGTTGACAAACCGCGCCACCTTGTGTATCATATAAAAATAGTTTACAAGGGAGGGATGCTGTATGCAACAAGCCTTTTCACGCACGCAAAGTCTGCTGGGCGCCGATGCGATGAGGCGGCTCGCCACCGCGCGGGTGGCTGTTTTCGGCGTGGGAGGTGTCGGCGGTTACGCGGTGGAAGCTCTTGCACGCAGCGGTGTCGGCACCCTCGACCTCATTGACGACGACAAAGTGGCCCTCTCTAACATCAATCGACAGATTATCGCCACCACCGAAACGGTCGGGCAATACAAGGTGGACGTCGCCGCGGCACGAGTGACCGCCATCAACCCGACCGCCACCGTGCACACCCACCGCACCTTTTATTTGCCGGATACCGCGGCGCAATTCGACCTGACCGCTTATGATTATATCATTGATGCGGTGGACACCGTGACCGCCAAGCTGTCGCTGGCGGAAAACGCCGTAGCGGCCGGCACCCCCATCATCAGCGCCATGGGCGCAGGAAACAAACTCGATCCCACCGCCTTTCGCGTGGCGGATATCAGCAAAACGTCGGTTTGCCCGCTCGCACGCGTGATGCGCAAGGAATTGGCGAAGCGGGGCATCCGTCATTTGAAAGTGGTGTATTCCACCGAACCGCCACTCACGCCAACCGGACAAGCCGCATCCCCGCAACCCGAAAGCGACACCCGCCCCGTGCAACGCCACGCAAAACCCACCCCCGGCAGCACGGCCTTTGTTCCATCGGTGATGGGGCTCATCATCGCCGGCGAAGTGATTAAAGATTTGATAAAACGCTAGAATTACCCAAAGCAAGGCACCAACATCTCGCTCACTTACCACTAAAACAAAACTGACGCGACCATTGGTTGCGTCGGTTTTTGCGTGCATACAAAAAGCGGAGTCGTCCATGGACGACTCCGCTTGCTTAGTTTTGCTTGACTGGCTTATTTAAGCGCTTCTTCGACTGCCACCGCGCAGGCAACGGTCGCACCGACCATCGGGTTGTTACCCATGCCGATGAGACCCATCATCTCCACGTGCGCGGGCACAGAGGAGGAGCCGGCAAACTGCGCATCGCCGTGCATACGGCCCATGGTATCGGTCAAGCCGTAGGAAGCCGGACCGGCCGCCACGTTATCCGGGTGCAGAGTGCGCCCGGTGCCGCCGCCGGAAGCCACGGAGAAATACTTTTTGCCGTTCTCGATGGCCCACTTTTTATAGGTACCGGCTCCCGGATGCTGGAAGCGGGTGGGGTTGGTGGAGTTGCCGGTGATGGACACTTCCACGCTTTCTTTCTGCATGATGGCGACGCCTTCGTTAACGTCGTTGGCGCCATAGCAACGCACCAGTGCGCGCTCACCGTCGGAGAAAGCTTTCTCACGGACAACTTTCAACTCGCCAGTGAAGAAATCATAATCGGTCTCCACATAGGTGAAGCCGTTGATGCGGCTGATGATATACGCAGCGTCCTTGCCCAAGCCGTTGAGAATAACGCGCAACGGCACTTTACGCACCTTGTTGGCGGTGCGGGCGATACCGATAGCACCCTCGGCGGCAGCGAAAGACTCGTGACCGGCCAGAAATGCAAAGCAGGTGGTCTCCTCGCTGAGCAGCATTTTGCCCAGATTGCCGTGGCCGAGACCAACTTTGCGCTGTTCGGCAACCGAACCGGGCACGCAGAACGCTTGCAAGCCCTCGCCAATAACGGCGGCGGCATCCGCGGCGTTGGCAACGCCGCGTTTGAGCGCGAGCGACACACCCAAGGTGTACGCCCATACAGCGTTTTCAAAAGCAATCGGCTGAACGCCTTTAACGATGGCATCTACGTCAATGCCTTTGGACAGGCACAATTCGCGGCACGCTTCCAGCGTACCCAGATCGTTTTCTGCCAAAAATTTCTCAATACCGGCCATGCGGCGGTCTCTACCTTCAAACTTTACATCGTTCGCCATGTGTACATTCCTCCTTCTTATTCTTCACGGGGGTCAATGTACTTGGCCGCTCCGTCGAAACGACCGTACTGACCGATGTTGTTTTCGTATGCCTCGTTGGGGGTGACACCGTGGCGGATATCCTCCAACATTTTGCCGAGTTTGACAAACTGATAACCGGTGACCTCGCCCTCTTCATCCAGCGCAATTTTGGTGACGTAGCCTTCCGCCATTTCCAAATAGCGAACGCCCTTCACTTTGGTGGAATACATGGTACCCACCTGCGAACGCAGGCCTTTACCCAAGTCCTCCAAACCGCCGCCGATGGACAGACCATCCTCAGAGAACGCGGATTGCGTACGGCCGTAGACGATCTGCAAGAACAGCTCGCGCATGGCCACGTTGATGGCGTCACACACAAGGTCGGTGTTCAAGCATTCCAGCAGGGTTTTGCCCGGCAGGATTTCCGCCGCCATGGCCGCCGAATGCGTCATGCCGGAACAGCCGATGGTTTCCACCAACGCCTCTTCCACGACGCCGTTTTTCACGTTCAGCGTCAGCTTGCAGGTGCCCTGCTGCGGGGCACACCAGCCGATACCGTGAGTCAGACCGGAGATGTCCGCAATCTCGGTTGCTTTTACCCAACGGCCTTCTTCCGGAATCGGGGCTGGGCCGTGATGCGGGCCCTTTTTCACTATGCACATTTTTTCCACTTCATGGGAATAATTCATGTTCGTGCTCCTTTCGATTTTTACTGTACGCGCCGCATGGCGCACAATCGTACAGATACTATTATAGTCATTTTTTTGCGTTTTGCAAGAGGTATACCACATTTGCCGGATAAAAATTTCACAAAGAAAAGCAGACGACCTGCACCGTAACCAAACCACCCGACCAAAGCGTTCGATTGTGAAAAAAGACCTGCCGCTGACGGCAGGTCTTTTTGGTTGGTTTTTGCATCAAAGCGGGGTAACCACCACTTCGGGCGTGTAGATTCCGTCTGGCTCCGCACCCGGCGCGGCAGCAGCACGGTTCTCAAAGAATTTCGTGGCAACCTGGCCGAACATGGCATAGGTGAGCACGTCTTCTTCCTGGGTGTACCATTGTTTCATTTCCTCGCGGATGGAATCCAGTTCGGGGGCGAGCAAATCCGCCGGACGACACGTGATAGGCGTTTCATCGCCGAGGATTTTTTGTTGGAATTCCGGCTCTACCGGAACGGCGGTTTGTCCGTATTTGCCGGCAATGAGATCGCGGAACTCTTTGGTGACCATCTTATATCGCTCTCCGCCGACGATGTTAAACACCGCCTGCGTGCCGACAATTTGAGAAGACGGCGTAACCAGCGGCGGGTACCCGGCGTCCTTGCGCACACGCGGCACCTCTTCCAACACGGCTTGTAGTTTTTCTTCCTGCCCCATGTTGGCAAGCTGGCTCACCAGATTGGACAACATACCACCCGGCACCTGATACATCAGGGCGTTGGTGTCCACTTCCAACATTTTCGTTTTGAGTAGACCGTCATCCATATATTTCTTGCGCAACGTCTTGAAATACGCGGTAACTTCGTTAAGAGCGCCGAGATCCAAACCGGTATCATACTCGGTACCTTTCAGGGCGGCCACCATGGATTCCGTCGCCGGATGAGAGGTACCCATCGCGAGCGGAGACAGCGCTGTATCTACCACGTCGGCACCCGCCTCGATGGCTTTAAGCAACACCATATCGGCGATGCCGGCGGTGAAATGCGAATGAACCTGCACCGGCAATTTCACGTTTTCTTTGAGCGCCTTGACCAACTCATAGGTGCTCTGCGGCAACAGCAATCCCGCCATGTCCTTAATGCACAGCGAATCGGCGCCTAACTGCTCCAACTGCTTTGCATAGTCCACAAAATAGGCAATATCATGCACCGGGCTGGTGGTGTAGGAAACCGCCACCTGCACGTGCGCGCCCTTTTCTTTTTGGGCGGCCTTGATGGACGTTTCTAAATTGCGAATATCGTTAAGTGCATCAAAAATGCGGATAACGTCAATACCGTTTGCGACGGATTTTTGCACAAAATACTCCACCACGTCATCGGCATAGTGCCGATATCCGAGCATATTCTGTCCGCGGAACAGCATCTGCAATGGGGTGTTGGGCATATGCTTTTTGAGGGTGCGCAGACGCTCCCAAGGGTCCTCGTTCAAAAAGCGCAAGCAGGAATCGAAAGTCGCACCGCCCCAACATTCCAGCGAATGGAACCCGATTTTATCGAGCATTTCCAGCGCCGGGAGCATATCCTGTGTGGACATACGAGTGGCGATGAGCGACTGATGGGCATCCCGCAACACGGTTTCGGTAATGCCAATTTTCTTAGCCAATCCAATCCTTCCTTTCCGATGGCGGCGCCATTAGTTCAGGGACAGCAGAACCTTACCGGAATCCACGTTTTCGCCCTTGTTTACATAGATGGCGGCCACGGTGCCGGCAGCAGCGGCCTTGATTTCATTTTCCATTTTCATGGCCTCGAAAACCACCAAAACCTGGCCTTCTTGTACCGCATCGCCAACCTTGACAGGCACGTCCAGAATGGTAGCGGGCATCGGGCAGGTGACGTCCGTCGCGCCGGCCACAGCCGGAGCTGCGGGAGCCGCCGGAGCAGGAGTCGCTGTTTCCACGGGAGCCGCCGGAGCTGCGGGAGCCGCAGGGGCAGCCGGAGCCGCCGCGCCGACCTCTTCTACATCCACTTCATACGCATTGCCGTTGACGGTAATGTGAAATTTTTTCATAATGCACTCGTTCCTTTCTCATCCGTTTTCTATGCCGAAAACGGTCACTTGCAAAATCATATCCATTATACGCCAGTATTAAAAAAATAGCAAGTCTTTTATTGGCAACAGCAGCCGTCGCCGCGGAAAAATTTGTCAATCGACACACACCAGTCTCCCGCATCGGTTTTGTCAAATTCCAACCGCCGCAATATGGTCTCCAACGCCTCTACGCGGCAAATCCCTACCTTTGCACCACGGCAATCGCCGGTGTTGAGCACCGAACGGATAAGCCCATCCAGCAATAACGGCTGGACCGCCTCGACGGCCAGTATCTCCACCTGTTCCCCTTCCAAGCAGAACAGGGCATGTCCAAGGATATGTCCGTCGCCCTCGCGCAACACCATCGCCTCGGCATGCGCCGGGGCAGAAACGCTCTCCAAAAATGCCTTATCGGCGGGCAGAATGGTAATCACGGTCAGGCTCCTTTCCATATTTAATGTATCCGGCGGCGATTTTCTTGGTTGTTCCGGCCGCCATCACCAAATCCCGCACCTCATCGGGGGATAAATACCGCCAATTCCCTACCGGCAGCATACCCAGTCGCACCTTGCCGACTGCAAAACGGCGCAAGCGGGCGACCTCCAAACCCAGCATCTCGCACATACGGCGAATTTGCCGGTTGCGCCCTTCGTATAGGGTGATTTCCACCACACACCGCTGGGCTTCGCTGGATACGATATGCACCTGTGCCGGAGCGGTGCGCCGCCCGTCCAACATCATGCCTTCTTCGAATTGTAGGCGTTGCTCCTCCGTCATGGGGGAACGCAACGTGACGCGATACTGCTTGGGAATATGCGTGGACGGATGGGTGACTGCCTGTGCAAAATCACCGTCATTGGTCAGCAGTAACAAGCCTTCCGAATCGCGGTCAAGACGCCCGACCGGAAACACCGTGGTGCCTACCCGGCGCACCAGCTCTTCCACGCATTTGCGACCTTTTTCATCCTGCATGGTGGTGATATATCCCCGCGGTTTATGCAGGGCAATATACACCGACGGCGCCGCGGCGGCCAACCGCTTGCCGCGCACGTGAATAATGTCCCGCCGGTCA